>JBDTVL010000285.1:0-4413 GCA_040007215.1 Flavitalea sp. | reverse complement strand
CCTGGGTTCCTTTTCGCCATACAATACAATTCCAAACTAATAGGCCGCCAATAAAAATAATACCGAGAAGGTAAGGAACGATGATCGTTCCGCTAATCACGAGTTCGCGCAGAAACAGCAGGGCAGAACCGAGGCTCAGTAATAAGCCTGTAATGTTCACATACCTGGACGTCTCATTTTTGAGTGTTACCAGGTAAGGGTATATAGTTGAATCGGCCAATCAAAATCTTTTTTAATATAAAAACCCCGATTGTCAGGATGTTTTAGGTGGGTTAGCATGGGCGAGCATATTGCATAACTTGAAAAGCTGCCTCGCGCCTACATTGGCATCCCATCCGTTTTCGCCTGTGCCAATTTCCATGAGATCGAAACCGATCAGTTGTCTTCCGCTGGCAATAATTCTTTTAAGCAGATAGTTGACCTGTTCTGAGCATAATCCTCCGCTAACCGGCGTTCCTGTATTTGGGCATTCTTTAGGATCGAGCCCGTCGATATCGAAGCTTAAGAATATTTTTTGGGGAAGCTGAGCGATGATCTCATCGGCGATCTCCCTCCAAAGGGTTCCTTCAAATTGTTTTTCTTTGATATGGGTATCGTAAAAAACCACAACACGATCATTACTGTGCTGTATATAATCCCATTCTTCCTGGCAGAGATCGCGGGTCCCTACCTGCACCAGTTTTTGTATCTGCGGAATTTCTTCAAGCGCATTGTACATGATGCTCGCATGGCTGTAAACAAAATTCTCATAACATTTCCGTAGATCGCAATGAGCATCGATCTGCAGGATGCCAAAATCGCCATGCTGATCAGCCACCGCTTTAAAAAAACCCATAGAAGCGGAGTGGTCGCCGCCAAGAAGGCCTACCAGCTTACCTCTGATCATCAGTTCACGGGTTTGTTCAAATACCCAGTTGTTTAAGTAAATGCCGCCTTCATTAATATCCTTGAGCGATTTACACATGAAAGCATTCTTATCGGCGTCCTCGCCGCGGGAGATATAGTCGATATACAATTCAGCTTCTTTGCGGAGGTAATCGCTTTTCATCAGTATCTTCTTATCGGCTGGCCGCATATAGAAACCGCGTTTCCAGGCTTCCGGGAAGTCGGCGTCAAAAATTTCCACATGCAGACTGGCTTTTAAAACATATTCAAAAGCTCTTGCCGTTCCTGCGGTATTGCTTACGGTCACTTCCCAGGGAACAGGGAGAATGACTACATCAGCTTCCTCTTCGGTAATAGGAAAACCAAAAATATTGTTAAGAGGATTGCTGGGCCCATTTGGGTCATAATCGGAGAAATTCTTCATGCGTATTCCGTTTTTAAAAAAGCAATGCAAGGTAGGAACAAAAAATCGTTCGTTACGCAATCCAAAACATGCTTCTCTATGTTTTTTCAAGTAACTTTGTTCACGAACCGGATAATTTATGAAGAAGATACATATTGTAATGCTTGTTGGAATCGCTGTGGTTATCGGGGTGTTGATCAGCATGATGGGCGATCTGTCTACTTATGAAACACTCGCTTCGGCACGCCAGAAAGAGGGTAGATCGGTAACAGTGGTAGCGATGCTCGATAAATCGCATCCTATTCATTATGACCCTTCTAAAGACGCTAATTTTACCAGTTTCCATGTAACGGATTCGCTTGGAAATAAAGCTATGGTTCAATATTATTTTGAAAAGCCTTTCGATATGGAAAAAAGTGAGCGGATCGTGTTGAAGGGTAAAATGAAAGGAGATATTTTTGAAATCACCCGGAAAGACGGCATCCTCATAAAATGTCCTTCCAAATATAAAGATGATCCGAAAGCCGCCCAGAATAACCTGAGCCAAAATTAATCCTGACGATGAAATATTTAGGTGAACACCTTTTTCCCGGTCAACTGGGACATTTTCTTTTGATTCTTTCGCTGGTCTCTTCCCTTGTTGCCGCAATCGCTTATTTTAAATCTGCCACCGTTAACGATATCGCAGGTCAGGAGAGCTGGAAACGCCTGGCCAGGATAGCTTTCCTGACAGATGCTATCAGCGTAGCCTCCGTTTTCTTTATTATTTATTATATAATTTCCCATCATTATTTTGAATACTATTATGCCTGGAATCATTCCGATAAATCGCTGAACCTGGGTTATCTCGTCAGCAGTATCTGGGAAGGACAGGAAGGAAGTTTTTTGCTATGGTGCTTCTGGCATGGCGTACTGGGTATTACGCTCATGTTCACGGCAAAAAAATGGGAAGCCCCGGTAATGACTGTTCTCAGCCTGGCCCAGGTATGCCTGGCCACTATGGTGCTTGGCGTATACGTTTTTGATATAAAAATCGGCAGCAATCCCTTCCTGTTAACACGGCAGATATTTCAGGATGCGCCTTTATTCAATGAAGCCGATTACCTGTCTAATGCCCGCATGCAGGATGGTAATGGCCTAAATCAGTTGCTTCAAAATTACTGGATGGTGATCCATCCCCCCATACTTTTCCTCGGATTTGCTTCAACTATAGTTCCTTTCGCCTATGCCATTGCCGGTTTGTGGAAGAAAAATTTTGGCGGATGGACGAAAGCTGCGCTTCCATGGACGTTATTTTCCTCAGGTATATTAGGGCTAGGTATTATGATGGGCGCACGCTGGGCCTACGAATCGTTGAATTTTGGCGGTTACTGGGCATGGGATCCCGTAGAGAATGCTTCCCTGGTACCCTGGCTGATCATGGTGGCCGGACTGCATACGCAGCTCATTTATAATTCCACCGGGCATTCGCTGAGGCCCACTTATTTCTTTTTGCTGCTCAGTTTTATTCTTATCCTGTATTCTACTTATCTCACCCGCAGCGGCGATCTCCAGGATACATCGGTACATGCCTTCACTAACCTGGGTTTGAACTGGCAACTGCGTGTTTTTGTATTGATTTTCCTGATACCGGCAGGTATATTATATATATCACGCTACAAGCATATTCCTTTTATAGTGAAGGAAGAAAATACTTATTCCCGTGAATTCTGGATGTTTATCGGTTCGCTGATATTATTTCTGTCGGCGCTATTCATCATCATTTTTACCTCACTTCCTGTTATCAATAAAATATTCAAAACAGGATTTACCGTTGGCAGCGAAGTAGAGTTTTTCTATAACCGCATACAGGTATTTGTAGCCATAGTGCTGGGTTTACTTACGGCAATTACCCAACACCTGAAATATAAAAATACCGGCAAGAAATATTTTGCAAAGAAAATATTGATTCCCGCGATACTGGCCATTGCTATATCTGCGGTTATCAGTATGTTCGGAGATATCAGTTATAATAAATTTGGCCCGGGCTTCCTGGCAGCTATTCATCTTGCTCTTTTTGCCGGTGCGTTTGCGGTTATTTCCAATGCGGGATATATCTGGTCGGGACTTAATGGAAAACTGAAAGCGGCAGGCGCATCTGTAGCGCATGTGGGTTTTGGAATGATGCTGGTAGGCATACTGATCTCTTCTTCCAAAAAGGAAGTATTGTCGCTCAACAGGCTTAATCCTCTGAATTTCGGACCCGATAACAAAGAAAAAGGCACCGAGAACCAGACCCTGTTCAAAGGTATGCGGATTGATATGGGAAAATACTGGGCCACCTATACAAAAGATAGCGCCGATGAATTTGATAAGACCATGTATTTCCACGTGCAGTTTGAAAAGAAGGACGGCAAAAATGCTTTTACCCTAACCCCCGACCTGATCAGGAATACTAAAGGGCAGGAGGGCCTTTCTCAGAATCCCGATGCCAAGCATTATTGGAACAAGGATATTTTCAGTTATATCAGCTATTCGGATATCATGAACAAGGACAAGGATACCGCCCAGTTCCGAAAACATGATATGAAAGCCGGCGATACCGCTTTCTATTCAGGAGGATATATGATACTGGATAGGGTTACGCCTAACCCCTCCAATGAAAAATACCAGTTCACCCCGAAAGATACCGCCATTATGGCTGAACTGAGTATCACCAGTTCAGACGGAAGGAAATTCAGGGCAACGCCGGTATTCTATGTTAAAAATAACCAGGTGCAATACCAGCTCGATACCGTATTGTCGCAGGGACTAGCCATTGGCCTGTCGCAGGTGGTTGACAATAAGCATATTGCGGTGATCGTGAAGGAATCCTCGAGGCTTACCCCTTTTATAGCGCTGAAAGTGTTACAGTTTCCTTTTATAAACCTGTTATGGTTTGGAACGATACTGATGGTTACGGGATTTGTGATGAGCATTGTAAAAAGGGTAAAGATGCTTAAGCGGCAAAATGCCTGATCGCTAAGCGTTTACTTGTAAAGGACCTATAAAATTGGCCGGGGGCTTCGGCAAACAAGGGATATTTATTATTTTGCAATGTTTATGGCCCTGTTGAGAAAGACTATACTATTCCATACCCTTTTTTG
>JBDTVL010000284.1:0-4416 GCA_040007215.1 Flavitalea sp. | reverse complement strand
CGTAAGGCAGCCGCCTATATTGAAAGCCAGTTCCGCTTATTTGGCCTGTTACCGGCCTGGAATGGCAACTTCCAGCAAACCTATCCTGTATACCAGGATTCATTGGTAAGATCATCTATCTCTATAAATGGAATTGCCTTTGAGCCCGATTCGGATTTCGTGGTCACTTCCAATTCTTCCCATAATATTTCTTTCAACGCCAGCGAAGTATTGTTTGCCGGATACGGCAGAAGCGATTCTTTGTGGGATGACTATAAAAACATCAATGCAAGAGGAAAAATAGTAATGGTATTTCCCGGAATACCTACTATGCTGGTTAAAGGCAAAAAAGTAAAACTGAGAGCGGTAGACCTGTATACCCTGCAGGAGGCTGCGCTAAAAAATGGCGCTATCGGCTTGCTGATAGGCGATAAAAACTTTCCTTTTAAACCTTCTCCCGCCAAAGGATATCCGTATGTGAATGATTACCGTAAACTCAATTACCCCAATACATTTTTCATTTCAGAAAAAATTGCCTCCGCTATTATGGGAGCTGATTTTGCCATCGCCAAAAAAGCCATTAAAACCACTATGCCAGCCCCGGCGCTTAAAAGTTATTTTGTTTCTGTATTGCTTGAGCTGGACAAAACACTGATCACTATGGAGAGCAGTAATGTGCTCGGTTATATTGAAGGCACAGATAAAAAAGAAGAGGCTATGATCATCACTGCCCATTACGATCACCTGGGTATAAAAGGAGACAGCATTATTTACCAGGGCGCCGATGATGACGGGTCAGGAACTGTGGCAGTACTTGAAATAGCCAAGGCTTTCGCTAAAAGTAAAGCAGAAGGGAAAGGCCCCAGGCGCAGTATTATATTCATGACCGTTTCGGGAGAAGAAGAAGGATTATGGGGATCATCCTATTATTCAGAAAATCCTGCGTGGCCGCTGGATAAAACATCTGTGGATCTTAATATAGACATGATTGGCAGAACAGAAGCCCGCAGAAGTATGGGCGACTCTATGAACTATGTGTATATTGTTGGCGATAACCGGTTAAGCTCGGACCTGCGAACGATAAGCGAAGAAACCAATAATAAGTTCAGCCATCTTTTGCTCGACTATAAATACAACGACCCCAACGATCCCGAACATATATTCGAACGCAGCGATCATTATAATTTTGCCAGAAAAGGCGTTCCGATTATTTTCTACTTTAACGGCATTCATGAAGATTATCATCGTCCTTCCGATACGCCGGATAAAATAAATTATGAGATACTGAAAAAGCGGGCCCAATTTATCTTCTACACTGCGTGGAATATCGCTAACCGCGAAGACATGATAAAAAGAGATCTCCCCTGAACTAAAGTAAAATTCATATACTGTCGCTGTTAATTACCGAAAACTTTTTTCAGCACATCAGTAACCCGCGCTGCGGGATCTTTACGAATCTTTTTTTCTTCAACAGCTACCTGGAAGAATAATCCTGTTAATGCTTTTTCAGTAACATATCCCGATAGATCTGTATTGATCTTTTTAAAAGTAGTGGGCAGTTTATTATAGGTTTCAAATAATGTTTTCCAGTACTTGGTGGCATTTGTTTTTTCCAGCGCATCATTGATCACAGGCTTAAAGGAGCCGGTCAGATCGGTGATGGTTTTACCCTTAAGATAAGTAGTGGCTGCGGTATCATTACCTTTTAAAATTCCGAAGGCATCCTGGAAGCTCATCCCTTTGATAGCGGAAACGAATATTGGAGCGGCTGATTTGGAAGCTTCTTCTGCGGCTCTGTTCATAGACAGGATCGCATCATCTACCATACTGCCCATGCCTACGCTTCTGAGGGTGGATTCTACTTTTTTAGCTTCTTCCGGCATCAACACTTTTATGGCGGCGTTAGCAAAAAAACCATCTGCCGCAGAAAGCTTGGTAGCGCTGTTTTGAGCGCCTACCGACAGCGCTTCTTTCAAACCCGAAACGATATCTTCGTTCGAAAGTCCTCCTCCATCGCCTTTTGCCTTATTCAGCAGGCCCCCGGCCTTTTTCAAAAATCCTCCCTGCGAGAACGAACAAACCGACACCAGCATTAACAAGGGTAAAATTATTCTTTTCATACCTGTACTTTAAGCCAATATAACGCCGGAATCATCAAATTATTTGTTAAGCTTCCGGAATGATGGTACGATGACTGAATAGCCGACCCCTATAATTTATAGCCAAAATACCACGGGTAGCCAATATCGCATTGGAACATTGGGTTCTGCTGCTTACTTTTGCCCGATCAAAATATATTCTATGAAGAAAATTATGCTATTTGCCGCTTTTGCTTTTATTACCTCGGCAGGTTTTTCGCAGGCAAAGAAACCCTCAGTTGCGTCAAAACCCGCTGGCGCCGCTAAACCAGGCGTGGCCAAAAAGCCGGCAGTCGCCAATGCCGCCCAGCTTAAGAATTCGCTGGATTCTTTCAGTTATGCCGTTGGCCTCAGTATGGCAGGGTTTTACCGCGAACAAGGCGTTAAAAATATTAACACCAGCCTGGTGATCAAAGCGCTCAACGATTCAAAAGCAGGTAAAGCCCTTCTCGATGAATCGCAGACCAATAACTGTATTGTGTCTTTCATGCAGGAGATAAAAAGTGTAAAAGCCTCTGGAAGTAAAAAAGAAGGAGAAGCTTTCTTAGCTGATAATAAAACAAAACCCGGAGTAATCACACTTCCCAGTGGTTTGCAATACCAGGTGATCAAGGAAGGAACTGGCGCTAAACCCAGCCCCACAGATAAAGTAAAAGTGCATTATGAAGGATCGCTGATCGGCGGAAAGATATTTGACAGCTCTATTCAAAGAGGCGAACCAATTGAACTGAATGTAAATGGCGTAATTCCCGGATGGACAGAAGCGCTTCAACTGATGCCTGTAGGCAGTAAATGGAAGCTTTTCATTCCTTCGGACCTGGGATATGGCGATAATGGCGCAGGGGCGGACATCAAACCTGGATCAACCCTGATCTTCGATGTGGAACTACTCGATATAGTAAAGTAAAAGGGGAAAAATATAGCCCGGCAGATTTTTAATAAACCTGCCGGGCTATATTTTTATTTATACAGCAGGTCGTAATATTCTGCGGCCATTCGCCCTGAATCGAACTGGATCCGCACATCACGCATACCATTTTTGGCAATCTGTCGCCAGGTATCATATTTATCGTAGTATAAAGGAATAATATCTCCCTCCAGCATTTCGTATAATTTATCAAGATCGTACTGATCCTGCTGCTGAACGCTCATATTGTGGTAATCGGTCTGCGGTATAACAAAGCCGTTATTGCCATTATCCACAAATTCGGGTATCCATCCATCGTCTGTAGAAAAATTAACTGCTCCATTCATAGAAGCCGTCATACCGCTCGTTCCCGATGCTTCACGGGGAACACGTGGATTGTTCAGCCACAGATCGGACGCCTGCTTAAGTCTTTTCGACAAGCTGAGTTCATAACCGACCAGCACCGCAACATTTTTAAAATTTCGGCTTAGATGAACCAGGTTATTGAAATCATTGATGGCAGGATAATCCATAGGGTATGGTTTCCCGGCCCAGATAAACTGAACGGGATATTTTAAGCTGGACAGTAATTTCTCAAACCGTTCTTTATCGCGGGTGATGAGTTCGGCTCTTTTATAGCCGGCAAAACGTCGTGCCCATACAATCGTAAACACATTGGGATCGTACCATTTGCCGGTCTGATCGGCCACTATTTCAAAGGCTCTGCGTTTAAGGTATTTCTTCCTGTCGTCCCAGATAGTATCATTGCCTTCATCAGCAGCTTTATATAATTGTTTATCGGCCCAATAACGCCAGTTCTGCGTATTAGTGATAGAAATGATCGGGCAGATACCCGGATATTTTTCCCACATAGCCCGGGATACTTTACCATGCAATTGCGATACGCCATTAGCCAGCCTCGCAAACCTCAGGGCAACCAGCGAATGATTGAACTGATCGTCTTCTATACCGGTAAGTTTACGCACTTCGTCCAGACCGAGGCCGCAGAAATAACTCATCTTTTCGCAAAGATGAATATCATGTTTTTCATTTCCTGCCTCTTCGGGAGTATGGGTGGTGAAGACTAATCTTTTTCTCACGTCTTCAACATTACCAAATTTCTTGTAGAGGTAAAATACAGAAGAAACGCCATGCGCTTCATTAAGGTGATATCGTTCGGGGTTAAAGCCCAGTTCATCCACCAGCTTTGCTCCTCCAACACCCAGCAGGATAAACTGCGCCACTTTTGTAGCTACGTTAGCATCGTATAACCGATGGGTAATGGTTTGGGAAACATAATCATTTTCGGGAAGGTCGGTACTCAGCAGGAACAGAGGGGCGCTCTTGAAAGTATCCGGTTTGAGGTACCATACTTTCACCCATACAGGATGA
>JBDTVL010000283.1:0-4423 GCA_040007215.1 Flavitalea sp. | reverse complement strand
GACAGGCTATTTGAGATTGTAGACCTGGAAAGAGAAGACAAACAGGATACCGGGTCAATAATGACCCTGGAACTTACCGGCGATATAATATTCAAAGAGGTTTGCTTCAGTTATGCGTATAAAGACAATCTTTTCCAGTCATTGAATATGGTGATCCGGAATGGCAGCATAACAGGCATTACCGGGGAAAGCGGTTGTGGAAAATCTACGATCATTGCCTTGCTTCAAAGAATATATCCTTTAAACGGCGGATCAATAACTATTAATGATATTGATATAGCGTGCATCAATATTCGCTATTTGCGAAGCTTTATTTGTATAGCGCCTCAGCAAACGGATCTTTTCCAGGGTTCGGTCATGGAAAACATAGCGCCTGGAGAACCGGAGCCTGATCTGCAAAAGATTTTAGTTATTACCGAAAAACTTGGACTTAAGTCGTTCATTGAAAATCTTCCGCAGAGATTCAATACCCAGCTCCAGGAACAGGGATCAAATTTATCGGGAGGTCAAAGACAAAGGATATCCATAGCCAGGGCCATTTACCAAAACCCGTCCATCCTGATCATGGATGAAGCCACAGCCGGTCTTGATACCCTTGCAGAATGCCAGGCGCTGGAAACTTTGAAATGGCTTAAGTTAATGGGTAAAACCATCATTATTATTTCACATAAAGCCTCTACCCTATCCTGCTGCGATACGGTCATCAAACTGGAAAAAGGCAGTGTTACTGAGGAAGGCCGGCCTTATCCAGCAAATACTGACGAAAATTTTTCTGGAAAGTATTAGCCAGCAGATCACCCGGAGTTACCAGAACTCCCCAACCGCCTTTTGAAGGATTCAACGGCACTTCCTTCGGGATCTGGTTTTCGCACATCAGGCGGTCTTCTTCCAGTACCTTAACGGCAAAAGCCATCTGATGCTCAGGAGCAGGGCCCTTAAAACCGGGCGAAATAGCTATAGACCAGAATACGGTGCATTCTTCCTGGGTATTAGGCGTTGGAATATGCACCAGTACCCGCATATCGCCATCATTAAATGTTTGTCGTATAGTGGTAAAATTTGGTAAATAGCAACGTTGCTGGCGCATATGCGCTTCCTGCAATTTTGTTGGGAGCTCATCCGGCGCCGACAGCGAAGGAAAAGGAGCATCCATCTGAAATCCATTATTCAACAGGCTGATATCCATTTTTGGAACAATGGGGTCCGCGGCTTTTCCGAGCGTCGACTTATGCGCAAAAGCAAAATGGGTCATGTCCAGGTAGTTTTCTATTTCCCTTCTAAACCCCGCTTTAAATACAGTTGGCTGCGCAACCATATAGGTCCACTCGGGGTTTTCAAATTCAGGAATTTCAGGTAGGCTGTTTAATTCATCTTTCTCCAATTGAACCCAGATCATCCCATATCGTTCCTGTGTCTCAAATTTTTTTAATTTAGACACTTTTAATTTATTGGGTGGAGGATTGATCAGGGAAGGAATATTTATACAATTACCCTCCCGCTCAAATTGCCATCCATGATAAGCGCATTGCAGGTAATCGCCGCAAACGGTTCCAAGGCTTAACCTAGCTCCTTTGTGCGGGCAACTATTTTCAGCCGCTAATAGGCCGTCGCTAAGCCGGGCGATAACCATTTCTGTATTGAGGAGCACAAAACTTTTAACCTCGCCCGGTTGCAATTCTTTACTAATGGCTACAGGCTGCCATTCGCGTCTTAATATTTTAAAAGGCAGGTCTTCTGTAAGAAAGGCATCCATAGCTGAAGTTTAAAAGCGCCAGGTTTCAACGCAACTCTAAGTTAAATTGTTTTATGCCAAATATGGTCAAAAACGAATATTAATACCTGATCATAAAGTGTCATTTTGATCAGGCCAATAATAACAATATCTAAACTGCTGGCAACTATTTTGAAATCTCATGCTCACCATCCATCTTTGTCTTAAAACGAATACGTATGAAATTATTTTTGTCCACTATAATCATTTTGCTGTGTATTACTGCCAGCGCATCTCCCAAGAAATATAAGGTTCTTATTTTCTGCAAAACGGCAGGATACCATCATCATTCTATTACGGATGGCCTAAAAGCTATCCAGCAATTGGGGACAGAGAATGGTTTTTCGGTAGACACCACGACCGATTCAACAGCTTTCACTATAAAAAATCTTAAGCAGTATTCCGCTGTAATATTTCTGAATACCACAGGCAATGTGCTTAGCGAAGTGGAGCAACAAGCTTTTGAACAATATATCAAAGGAGGCGGAGGATTTGTGGGCGTACATGCAGCCACGGACACGGAATACGATTGGCCCTGGTATGGCAACCTTGTCGGAGCCTATTTCTATGCTCATCCCTCCGAGCAGGTAGCTCTGCTTCATGTATCCGATAGGACAAGCATTGCCACAAAACATCTTCCTGCCGAATGGAAAAGAGAAGACGAATGGTACAATTACAAATGGATGACCACTGAACCTATACATGTACTAATAGCAATAGACGAAACATCCTATGATGCAGGTCCCGGAAAAATGGGCGACACTCACCCCATGAGCTGGTATCATGATTTTGACGGCGGCAGGGCTTTTTATACAGAACTTGGCCATACAGAAGAATCTTATTCCGATCCATTATATCTCAAGCACCTGCTTGGCGGTATCAGCTATGCCATGGGCGCCCAGAAAATGGAACCCTGATCTTATCCCCCATGTAGTACAGAATAGGATACTTAATAACCAATATGAGGTATTAAACAAGATTGGCTGATCGTTACATTTGGTTATGTTAATCGCCGGGGCGGAGCTATTTATTGTCGCTGGCTTATCATTCAGATAACGTTAAAATTGTCATCCCATGTTGAGATCAATACTTTTATCAGCCATATTGTTTTTTGTTTGTGCAAATACAGGCCACGCGCAAAATACAGTTATCAATATTGCTAAAAAATATCAGACGATACGAGGGCTTGGCGTTAACGCCAACCCTCAATCCTGGAATATAAATCCTGATGCGGTTAAGAAAGTTTTGGATGAACTTATTGATGGTTTGGGTTGCACCAGTTTCCGTCTAATGTTTGATGATTGCGACTGGGAAACGAGGAATGACAATGATGACCCTGATGTATACAATTGGAGCTATTATGATTCCATTTATAGCGCGCCACGTTTTACCGGAATCTGGGAAATGATACGATATTTAAATGCCAAAGGAATCAGGGATATTACCTTAAGTCCCGATGGCGCTGGTCCTTCCTGGATGGGTGGCACTACATTAACGATTGGGAAGGAACTGGAATATGCAGAGATGATGTCGTCAATGGTTAATTATGCTAAGAAAAGGCTCAGCCCTGCAATTCAGTTTAACTTGTTATCTCCTATCAATGAATCCACCTGCGGGGGAGGTGAAGGCGTAGTCACCACACCGGAACAGTTTGGACGATTGTACAGGGCCATGGCTACTCATCTTATTAATGACAATATACCCGACATGACCATTATCGGGCCGGATGATTGTGAAGGATGGCTGGCGAATACGCAGGCCATGCTTGAAGACAGCATTACCATGTCGAGGGTTAAATCTTTTGGTCAGCATGATTATGGAAACAGCTTCAAAAAGGCCTCGGATCTTATAGATGTTATAAAAAAATCTGCCTATCCGGACAGGGAAACGGTAATGACAGAAGTAAATGCTGTTTGTAAAGATTGTGATGGAGGCGTATACAATAAGGATTATGGATTCAATAAATATGCAGGCCCCGCTTATCAGTTTATTCTGCAGGATCTTAATGTAGGTATAAACGCCATACAGGTTTGGGAGGCCTACGATAGCCGCTACCATCACCCCAACCGAACCCTTACCTGGAGTATGTGGGGAATTTTTGCCATAAATGATACGCTGCAGCCGGATGTATACGTTAAAAGGACTCATTATTATGTGCTTAAACAGTTGTTCAATTTTGTAAAGCCAGGATTCAAAAGAATTGATATTTCCACCAGTCTTACGGATATGATTATCTCTGCATTTCATGATGAGGCAAGTGGAAAAATCGTCATCACTGGAATCAATAATAGTAATAAGGCGCAGACCGTAGATTGCAATACGCTTAAGCTTGCCGGTTTATCCACATTGAATTATTATTATTCCAATGCAGGACACAATTTTACGAGGGGGGCCGATGCAAAAGTTACCAAACAGTCTTTCACCAAATCAATTCCGGCCAACAGTGTCTTTACTCTGGTGGGAAAATAAAATATTCCGGCGCTTACGGGAAAGCAGCTTAATAGGTTTCCTGAATAAAAACAGCTCGTAATGCATTGGTAGTATTCTTCTGCGTGTAATAATAAGGTAAATTAGCGGTTCATTAACCTTAAATCGCAGCTCATGAAAAAGCTTTCCTTCGCAATCCCATTCTGCCTGCTGTTTATAGTCACT
>JBDTVL010000282.1:0-4434 GCA_040007215.1 Flavitalea sp. | reverse complement strand
ATCCTGTGCCGCCTAATGATTTTTCCCATTGAATATTGCCGCAACGATCAAGCTTAACTACCCACAGATCCCAATATTCCCTGTTGGGATGAGCGCTGATATCGCCGTTTTTCGAATCCGTATAACCGGCTACAACAGAGCCGCCATCGGAAGTATATTTAATGGTAAAGGGAATGTCAATGTTTCCGCCTCCATATTTTTTGGACCATTGCTGGGGAGGCATCTGTGCAGAAAGAGGAAATCCAATTGCGAGGAAATATGCGCACAGGAGTATTACAACAGGGTTTATATTTTTCACGGACGGATATTTCATAGGATGGACTTCTTACTGACTGCAAGAATAATGCTACAAATCAATATTGAGGATAGTTTATCCCCTGAAAATATACTAAACGCTAAAAGGTAGATTTCCTATAAAAGAACGTTATTCAGAGCAATTTTATTGCCGGAGAGGCCGGCAGCTCAGGGTTTTCCTTTCCCGGTAAATTTAGCCAGGCCAACGAATAAAGCGGAGAAACCAAGGAATACAATAACAAACAACAGGCTATTGATCAGCAACCTGGAATAACCGATAGTAGTTACATCTACAAAAGGATAAGGATAAAAGCCTGAAAAAGCGCCCCGGATAACTACGCAAGCTATGTATAGAAAAGGGAAGATCATCCAGGGAAAAATATTGCTCCATTGCAATTCTTTTTTTGGAACATAAATGATCCAGAAGAACAGGTATAATATGGGTATTACAGAATGTAAGGATTCATCAGCTACCTTTTGCCATCCCTGGGGATCCCATAAAGGACGAAGTATAATATTATATACCAGGCCTACAATAGTTATATATACCGTAACCGCGGTTAGCGTGGTAACACGCGTAAAGAGACTGGCTCCTTTAGGTTTTAGCAGCGCATAAGTGTAACAAAGAGCTACCAGTATATTGCTAAGAATGGTAAAAAAACTGAAATATCGGATGATCGTTTCCGGAACAGGGGCTTTTCGGTGGAGTATTAAAAGATATAACTGAAGCAGCAGAGTAGCCCAGCCCGCAATAGCGCCAATAGAGGCATAAACCCTGAAAGAAGGTTTATCGCTTAATGTGTCTTCATTTGGGATGTTAGCCATACTATATATTATTATTAAAAATAGCTTTTTTTATTAACCGGCTTGCCGATAGTTATTACCAGGCTTATCCTATGCCACCGTCAAACTGGTTATCTTTGATCTATTGTTTTAATTAATATCCATCTAATATGAGCGCTTCTCATCATTTTAAAGGTATCGGATCTGTTGCCATTCATACCGCTCAATCGGATCTTCCTGAACATGCGCATCTTTCACCCATCTTTGCCAGCTCTACTTTTACCTTTGATAATGCCGAGCAGGGGCAGAGCCGTTTTGCCGGCAGTGAAAAAGGATATATCTATTCACGTTATGGCAATCCTACTTCTACCGTGGCAGAAAAAGTTATTGCCGCGCTGGAAGGCTTTAAAGTAAAACAGCCGGACGGCCAACCCTTGGCGCTTAAAGCCTTATTACATGCCAGCGGGCAGGCAGCCAGCGCCACCATGTTGTTTTCCGTTCTTTCAGCAGGCGACAGCGTGCTGTCGCATCCCTCGCTTTATGGAGGAACACATGAATTTCTGTATACTATCTTACCGCAATACGGCATTAATAGTATGATTCAGGATCTCCGGGATATGAACAAACTGGAAGACACGATTAAAAAAACGCCTTCACTTAAACTTATTCATATTGAAACGCCTTCAAATCCTACCATGCGTTGCATAGACCTGGAAGCAGTATGCGGATTGGCCCGGCAATATGGTATACTCACTTCCGCAGATAACACTTTTGCCTCTCCCTATCTTCAGCAACCTTTTAAATATGGAGTGGATTTTGTTTTTCACTCCACTACTAAATTTTTAAATGGTCATGGCAGCGCCATAGGCGGCGTTTTTATTGGTAAAGATGAATCGTTCATGAATGGCAAGGCCTATAAATATTATAAAATGCTTGGCGGAAACAGTAACCCTTTCGATGCTTTTCTACTAACGCAGGGAATGAAAACCCTTGAACTTAGAATGGAAAGGCATTGCGATAACGCCGAAGCCGTTGCGCATTATCTGAATGGTCATTCTTCGGTTGCAAAGGTTAATTATAATGGATTAACCGATCACCCCGACTATTCTTTAACCTGCAAACAAATGCGAAGGGCTGGCTCAGTTCTAAGTTTTGAACTGAAGGATGGACTAATTGCCGGAAAGAATTTTATTAATAAGTTGAATATGTGCGTTCGCGCAGTTTCTGTAGGAACTGCCGATACCCTCGTATCGCATCCCGCCTCCATGTCGCATAGCGCCGTTCCGCACGAAGACAGGCTGTCTTTTGGTATTACTGATGGACTGGTGAGGATGAGTGTAGGGCTGGAAAATATCGAAGATATACTTAGCGACCTTGACCAGGCATTAGGTAAATGATGTGAAAGTATTGACTGCTGATGGTTCTTTTTCTATGACTATATTTGCATGATCATTCAATCATAACCTTTGGCAGACCTGTTAAAAGATCTATGGCTCTTTATGAAGGAGCGTAAAAAATTCTGGTTAGCGCCGCTGATCATCGTATTGCTGTTATTCGGCATACTGATTATTCTCGGTGGCAGCAGCGCTCTTGCGCCATTTATTTATACTTTATTCTGACCCTGCATTCCAGGTTACCTGTTTGCCAGCTTTTCTTTAATAGTTTCTATTACATTGCCTTTTTCCAGGCGCCCATAATCATTTATTACCGCTTCGGAGAAACCAGGCAATAACGAAAGGTCGGAGCCCCAGTAGCTTGTATCAGATAATACCACTTTAACCAGTTCTTTTCCGGAAAGCCCCTGTTTTTCGGCATACCACGAGGCATGATCATCCTGTATGATATATTGTTTCCCGTTTATTGATCCGGTGAATACGCCATCCTTTTCTGTACATCTCATAAATAAAATGTAGGCTGCAAATCCGAGCGCCATACATCCGGGAACGCCGCTGCTTTTTTCATAATGTTTCAGCAGCGTGGGTATGTTGCGCATTTTCATTTTGGAAGAATACTGAACGGTAATGCTTAGCCATTTGTGCTCTATAAAAGGATTCCGGAAACGGTCAATGACTTTTGATGAAAAATCCCGCGCATCTTCGATCGACAAATCTTTATTGGTTATTGCCGGCGCTATTTCCTGCTTCATCAGCCGGGTAATAAAGTCTTTCAGGTTTTGATCATCGAGCGCTTCTTTGACGATGGTAAAACCAGCAATATGGGCCAGCCCGCAGGAAAAAGTATGCGAGCCATTCAGCAACCTTAGCTTCAGTTCACGAAAATGGGTAATATCGGGAGCGATCACAACCCCGGAATGTGCTTTGGAAAAAGATAATATCTCATTCACTTTTGGATCGTTGGCTTCAATGGCCCAAAGGCAATAGCTTTCGGAATTGATAATGAGGTTATCGGAATAATTATAGCGGATTTCAAAAGCGGTTTTTTCTTCTGCGGGAAGTTTGCCGGGAACAATACGATCTACCAGCGAACTGCAGAAATGATTAGCCGATCTGATCCAGTCAATAAAAGCATTCGGAAGCATGTTTATCGCAGCCAGTTCCACTAAAATCGATTTAAGTTTTTCTCCGTTATCAACGATAAGTTCGGTAGGAATGATCACCAACCCCTTTTGAAGATCGCCATTGAATGCTTTATAGCGGGCATACAGCGCCGCCAATAGTTTCCCCGGAAAAGAGGAGGGAGGCGCGTCGTCAATCCTGTCTGCTTTATCCAGTTGTATACCTACCTCTGTAGTATTGGAAATAACCACGCTGAGGTTTTCATTTGCTGCGCATAATAAAATTTCATCCCATTCATCCTTAGCTGACAATACTCTGCTGATAGAAGCATTGATGATATTTTCTTCGATCTTATTATTGTTGTCGAGCCCCCGGATACATTGGGTATATAATCCATCTTGCATGTTAAAATCATCCGTTCCTCCCGAAGAGGTTGACTTAACCACTACGATTCTTCCATTAAACAAGCCCTGCTTATTAGCAAGATCTATAAAATAATCAGGAAGTCCGCGTAGCAGAACGCCTGTTCCAAATTGAAGCGCTTTTTCAGGAAGCGTTGTTATCTTTTGATCAGGTATTGAAAATCCGGGAATATCCTTGAACCTGTCTATTGTTTTAAGTGATAATTTTTCCATAACGGTCATAAAATTAATCCAGTTACAGAACTATTCATTAAAATATATAAGGATATGCAATAAATAGTGTGGAAACGTTTGCGATGGCTGCAAAACTTTCACAATAATTAATCGTATTTTCCGGCTTAAGACGCTGGTATTACATCATCTTTGCAGCCATGACGCATTTTGCCACTATAAAAGATATTGCGCGGAAGCTGAATATT
>JBDTVL010000281.1:0-4438 GCA_040007215.1 Flavitalea sp. | reverse complement strand
TTGCAGGGCAGATTAATCTGAAAACCCTCGCAGCTCTTGATGGAAATTTATATGGGACTAACGATAAGGGCGAGTTGTTAAAAATGAATCTTTCACAACATGACAACCGTTGGGTGAAAATTGGCAATTGCGATAGTATACAAAGTATGACGGGTTTCGATAACCGGATTTTCGCTATCAATACAATGGATACTATGTGGCAGGTGCAACCATTGAAACAAAAGGTTTCGTGGAGGGAGATCGCGCGATACAACGGTCTCACTTTTAATATTCGGGTGAAGCAACTGGCAACGCTTAATAAAAGACTATATGCACTTTCAGAAGATGACAAATTATATATTGCCAATCATGCCACCGATGGCAATCTTTCAGCCACAGCCTTTGCTATAAAGCATAAAAGCAAAACGATTGTCCTGGTTGGAGTCGATCTTACCGGTTTTGATTATTCGCTTACGGACGAAGTGAAGGAAATAATTCATAGAGAAAGAAATATCCCCAAATCAGCAATACTAATCAATGCTTCGCATACCCATTTTTGTCCATCTGCCCAGGCATACCGCACATGGTCAGACTATTTAACCTATCCCGATAGCATTTACTTGAATAGTATTTTAAAAAAGGCAATGGTGAAAGCTATCGAGAATGCATTAGATAAGATGTCCCCTGCCGATCTGTATTTTGGCAGAGGTACAACAGACATAGGAATGAACAGGAGCGCCGAGGATCCTGGATCGCCTCATGACAAAACGCTGGACGTGCTGGAGGCAAGAAACGCTGAAGGTAAAATAACAGGGTCATTATTCTTAACAGGCTGTCATCCTGTATTTGATGATGAACAAAGGCAGACCTATACGATGACTGCTAATTATCCAGCCGTAACCAGGGAAATGGTCAGACAAAGAACCGGGTCCAATGTACTTTTCATCCAGGGATGCGGAGGCGATATAAATCCAAGATCCTTAGACCCTAAGGAAACAGGAAGGCAATTAGCTGAAGATGTTTTCAAGGTGATGGATGGACAGCTGACTAAAATTACAGGAGATATTAGCTATTCATTTGATTCATTGGAGATACCCATGAAGCCAACATTGCCCGCGAAACTGGGCAAAAACGGAAGGCCCGCAAATCCTATAATTTTAACTGCAGAAACCTGGAGCGAAAATTTTATAAAACAATTGAAGACAAAGAGCCAGCCACTAGGCGTTGACATTTATGCACGCAGAGATGTTAAGTGGTCAGATATCATGCTGTTGAAGTTGAAGAATGGAACTTTACCAGTTAAGGTGCCAGAGTACGTTCAGGTAATTAATATTGGAGACTGGAAATTTATTGGCTTATCAAGAGAAGTAGTTACGGAGTACGGCCCGGCAGTGAGAAGAATATGGCCGGATAAGATTGTTTCGGTGGCGGGCTACTGTAATGATGTTGCGAGCTATCTTCCCAATAAATGGCATGTCATTAATCATCATTATGAAGGATATGATTCTTTCTTTTGGTATGGCCAGCCCGGAGTTCCGCAGGAAAATGTTTTTGACATTCTTATAAAAGGGATTGAATCATTAAAACGCTAAGACCTGGATTTTGCAATTATAGGAATGACGGGATATCTTCATTTAGAAGTATTCAGCAGAATATTCTTTGCTTAGAGCTGCCTGGTCCTTAGCAAACCATGTTCACTATTTCACCAGTCAGTTGTAGACTTTACTCGCCTTAATCTAATACTTGTGGAAATTATATACGTTATATTACCGCTTTTATTATTGATGTATGCTGCATACCGTGGTTTTAGCGTAATCTTGTTCGCTCCCTTAACCGCATTGCTGGCGGCGTTTTTTATAGATCCGAAATGGGTTCCTGTTTTGTTCGCTGGAGTATTTATGGAGAAAATGGCAGGGTTTGTTAAACTTTATTTTCCGGTGTTTTTGCTGGGGGCTATTTTCGGCAAAGTGATTGAGCTGTCAGGTTATGCAAAATCGATTGCAAACTTTGTTATCGAAGTTGTAGGGCAGCGCAGATCGATGCTGGCAATTGTTTTGGTTGGAGCATTGCTCACTTACGGCGGAGTTTCTCTCTTCGTTGTGGCCTTCGCGCTATATCCATTTTCAGCGGAGCTTTTTAAAAAGGCAAATATTCCCAAGAGACTTATCCCTGGTACTATAGCCTTAGGCGCTTTTACTTTTACCATGGATGCTTTGCCCGGATCTCCACAGATTCAGAATATGATTCCCACCACATTTTTTAATACCACGACCTGGGCTGCACCCTGGTTGGGCCTGATTGGGGGAATATTTGTTTTTACCACAGGAATGATTTATTTAAATTGGCGAAAAAGGCAAGCTGAACAGGCGGGTGAGGGTTATGGGACTGGACACATTAATGAGTTGGAGGAAATATCTGTCAAAAATCTTCCAAATCCTTCTCGTGCAATTTTGCCATTACTGATCGTATGGATTTGTAACAAAATATTCACTGAATTAATTTTCCGAAATTATGGATCGACCTTTGATTTTTCTACTATTGGTATTAAAGGTGTTTCGCCCATTGAAATTCATAAACAGGCGGCCGTTTGGGCGGTTGAAGGAGCATTGCTTCTAGCTATTGTATCAGTATTGATCGGTGCATTCAAAAGAGTAAGAATAAATTTTAATTCGCAAATTAATTCTGCCATAGGAGGCTCGTTACTGGCTACTTTAAATACAGCATCTGAGTATGGTTTCGGAGCGGTAATTGCAGTACTTCCCGGTTTCAAAGCTTTGACAACAATGCTTTCTTCGCTGATCAGGAATCCGCTTGTTAATGAAGCGGTGACTATAACTTCCTTGTCGGGAATAACGGGATCGGCTTCCGGGGGAATGAGTATTGCATTAGCTTCCATGAGTCAAACCTATCTGAACTCAGCCGCTGCATCAGGAATAACTCCCGAAGTGCTGCATCGGGTAGCTTCGATGGCCAGTGGCGGTATGGATACACTTCCTCATAACGGCGCTGTAATTACATTGCTTGCGATAACTGGTTTAACGCATCGTCAGTCGTATATTGATATTTTCGCAATGACGATCATCAAGACTATTGCAGTTTTTTTAATTATTGGTTTGTATTACCTCACTGGAATTACTTAAAATAAAACTCTTTTCTCCTTTCGATTCATTTCTTCAAAAAATGAAGGATCTTATTTGCGTTAGCTATTCAATGATGTAATCGCTTACCAGCTTATACTGGTAACTGCCGAACCATCCCTGATCTCTTCATTGGCAGATGCTATCAGCGTGTCTTTGGCAGATAATCCGCCATAGATCTCTATTTTGCCATCAGCCTCGCGACCTCTATGCACCGTTACCCATTGCGCTTTGCCCCCCGATACTTTAATAACGCATACTTTCTCCGACGAATTAACGACCGCTGATTTGGGTACAACGAATACGCTGTCCTTTGCCGGCAATTGAATAACTATCTCGGCTACCATTCCTGGCAACAGCGTCCTGTTTTTGTTGATCACATCCATTTCTACGCGTTCTGCGCGAAGACGGTTATCCAATGCGCCCGATCTGCGGTTGAGCTTCGCGGTGAATTTCTGGCTGGGTAGTGACCTGACCGTAAAAGTTATTTCGCTTTTATCGGAAAGGTTGTTGACATAAGCCTCAGGAACGGATACGGACAACCGAAGACGCTGCTGCTCCTGGAGCGTGAATAATGGCTGCTCGGATCCTTTGCCGGAGGGGCCCACATAGGCCCCGGCGCTTACATTCCGCGAGCTGATTATTCCCGAGAAAGGCGCCCTTATAGTCAGGTAATTTCGGTTATCGGTGATTTCTTTATATGCGGCTTTTGCCGATTGGAACTGGGCAAAATCCGATTTCTGCCGCGCCAGCGCCATATCCAGATCATTAGGCGATATGGTGCCGGGTGTTTTACTGGTCTCTATCAACCTGTCGTAATTGGCTTTACTGCCGGTATAGATCGCTTCCATCGACTGCAACCTTGACTCTGCGCCCGACAATTGCGAGGCGATCTCCGGCGCTTCCATAGTCGCCAGTAGCTGTCCTTCTTTTACCTGCGAGCCAACATCGATATATAACTTCCTGACAAAACTGCTCACTTTTGCATAGAGGTCCACCTGCTGGTAAGCGATCAGTTCGCCGGGCAACTGCAGGGAAGACGACAGCATTCCTTTTTCGAGAGCGATCACTTTTACCGAAGCGGGAGCGGCTTTAATGGCGCTGTCGCCGGTATTGGTTTTTTCCTCCGTTCCTGATGAACAGGCGGTGAGCGTAATAGATACCCATACAAAACCTAAAACTATTATTGCTTTCATGATTCACATATTTGAGGCTTTGCCTCGCGGTTAATTGCCTGCATCCTTGTTTTCATTTGCCGAGGCTTCATATAATTGTGGAATATAATGTTTCATAATTCCCTTCTTTATGTTGCTGAATTATAA
>JBDTVL010000280.1:0-4467 GCA_040007215.1 Flavitalea sp. | reverse complement strand
AAATAAATATCAACGCTATGACCATCGAGGCCAAAGAAGGATTATTCCATGGCAACGTAAGGATATATGTACACGATAAAGAAGAGCTGGATGAACTGGTGGACAGATTAAAGAAACTGCCTGGCATTGAAACAGTTGACCGGTACGATACAGAAACAATAGATTAATTACTTCCATTATTCTATCCATATCTCCCTGATTCCCTATTTTTGCCCCTTCTGAAAAAAACAAACTGACTGATCAATGGTTGATGTATTACTAGGCCTTCAATGGGGCGACGAAGGGAAAGGAAAGATAGTAGACTATTTTGCTCCCGATTATGATGTGGTTGCCCGCTTCCAGGGAGGACCCAATGCTGGTCATACCCTGTATGTACAGGGCAAAAAGATTGTGCTGCACCAGATACCTTCCGGCATTTTTCATGAAAATAAGATCAACCTGATCGGCAATGGCGTAGTGCTCGATCCGGTAACGCTCAGGAAAGAATGCGAAACCGTTAAACCCTATGTGGCCGATTACCGCAAGAATCTCTTCATCTCCCAGCGTACCCATGTGATCCTTCCTACTCACAGGGCGCTCGACAAGGCATCGGAATTGTCGAAGGGAAATGACAAGATCGGCTCCACGCTGAAAGGCATTGGACCCGCTTATATGGACAAAACCGGCAGGAACGGTATCCGCGTAGGCGATCTGCTCGACAAAAACTTTACTTCTCATTATATCAGGCTCAGGCTGAAGCACCAGAAACTGCTCGACAGCATGAATTTCAATGAGGATATTACCGCCTGGGAAGAAGAATTCCTGGAAGCGATGGATTTCATGCGCCAGTTCAAGATCGTAAACGGTGAATATTTTATCAACGAAAAAATATCAGAAGGAAAAAGAGTGCTGGCAGAAGGAGCCCAGGGCAGTATGCTCGACGTCGATTTCGGAACCTTCCCCTTTGTCACTTCTTCCAATACCATCTCCGCAGGCGTATGCAGCGGCCTCGGGATAGCCCCCCAGAAAATAAAAGAAGTAATAGGCGTTACCAAAGCCTATTGTACAAGAGTGGGCAGCGGTCCCTTTCCTACCGAGCTGTTCGACGCCACCGGCGATGAACTGAGAAAGATAGGCCAGGAATTCGGAGCGACCACCGGCCGGCCAAGGCGTTGCGGCTGGATCGACCTGGTAGCGCTGAAATTTGCCTGTATGATCAATGGCGTGACCAAGCTGATCATGACCAAGGCCGATGTCCTGGATTCTTTTGAGGAACTGCAGGTGTGCACCGACTACCGTATTAATAATGAAACAACGCAGCAGGTTCCCTTTCAAATGACCAGGCTTGCAATAGAACCGGTTCTTAAGTCGTTTAAGGGATGGAATATGGATATTACCGGTATAAACTCGTCGGTAAAACTGCCCGCAGAAATGAAAACCTATGTTAACTTTATCAACGGTTACCTGGGCGCTGAAGTGGCATTTATTTCAAACGGGCCGGGCAGAGATCAGCTCATAAAAATTTAATAAAAAAGTAATAGCTTTCCGGAATAATTTCTTTTAATAATAATAAATAAAAAAATTTTTGGCTAATTAAAAACTTCGCCGAAATTTTACAGTTCAACATTACCTGGATATGGCAAAATCTGATAAAACTAACAGCGGCAAATCCGGCCCTAAATCACCATCAAAGGAAACGCCTAAAAAAGCAGTTTCCAAACCCAAAAAACCATTGGACGATGATGATGAACTGGATGAAGATGCTGAAGATGTGGAAACATCTGCAGCGCCTGCAAAAAAATCTGCTAAAGGCGCCCCTAAAAAAGGCGGAGCCGATGACGATGATGATGATGCAGGAGAAGATGAAGTAGATGATTGGGAAAAACCAGAAGAAGAAGATAGCTGGGATCCTGACTTCGAAGAATTCGACCTTCCTAAATCGAAAACTAAAAAGGCAGCGCCCGGAACCGGTAAAAAAGCAGGTAAAGGAGAGGAAGAAGACGACCTTTCCATAGATTCTGATTTTAAAGAAATGGACCTGTTTAATGATTCCGGTATAGACGATGAAGACGATGATTACTAACCCGGCGGGTTTCTTCACTCATATCATTTAATTGACCAGAAGATTCATCTCATTTCCCATAGCTGATTTTCAGCAAACCAGGTTGCAGATGTTGAATTGGGCCGACCAGTTCAACATCTGTTGTTTTCTGGATAACCACCAGTACCATTCCGCCCATCACAGCATGGAATGCCTGCTGGCCGCCGGCTCCCTGAAAACCATTAAAGCCAATGCAGGTAATGCTTTCGCTTCGCTGGATGAATTTTTACAAAGCGCAGACCGCGACTGGTTATTCGGTCATCTCGGTTACGATCTCAAAAACGAACTCGAATCGCTCAACTCGGCTCACCCCGATGGCATAGCATTCCCCGACCTTTTTTTTTATGTTCCCGAAGTAGTGGCTCAGCTCACTAAAACCAGCCTCATCATCGGCGTTACCGGCGAATCGCATGAAGCGATATTCCATTCAATAGGAACTATGGTAACGGATAGGGATAACCGTAATAACGCGATTAACATCGGCGCGCGTTTCTCGCAGCAGGAATATATCGCTGCAGTGGAGCGGCTAAAAAAACATATCCTCAGAGGCGATTGCTACGAGATCAATTTCTGCCAGGAATTCTTTTCCGAAAATGCGGTTATACATCCCCTGGAGTTGTACCGCTCGCTCAGCGTTTCCTCTCCCAATCCTTTTTCGGCTTACTATAAACTGGAAGATAAATACCTGGTATGCATGAGCCCCGAAAGATACCTGAAGAGGTCGGGCAACCATATTATTTCGCAACCGATCAAAGGAACCGCCAAAAGAGACCATGATAATCCGTTCCGGGATGAACTGAATAAAAACCGAAAAAGAAAGAGCCGAAAATATCATGGTCGTAGACCTGGTGAGGAATGATCTTTCCAGGATCTGTAAAATGGGATCGGTTAAAGTGGATGAACTGTGCGCCATCTACAGTTTCCCGCAGGTGCACCAGATGATCTCTACCATTAGCGGCGAACTGGAACAGGGTATGCCCTGGACAGAAACCATCAAAGCTACGTTCCCTATGGGCTCCATGACAGGCGCTCCTAAGAAGAAAGTGATGCAGTTGATTGAAGAATTTGAACGAACCAAACGCGGACTTTTCTCCGGATCTGTTGGTTATATTACTCCCGAAGGCGATTTTGATCTGAATGTAGTGATCAGGAGCATACTGTATAATGCCACCGCCAAATATCTTTCTTTTCATACCGGATCTGCTATCACCTTCAGCAGCGATCCGGAAAAGGAATACCAGGAATGTCTCCTGAAAGCAGAGGCAATAAAAAAGGTACTGGCTTAAAACCAGTACCTCGTGTATCAGAGCGTTAATCCTGACTTATTTGCTGGCAGTGGTTTGCGCCTCGACAGCCAGCGTGGTCTGATCTTTCATTTTATGCGTAGTTTCTATATTGGCCGAGATATTTATATCGTTCAGCAGCAATTCAACAGATTCATTCAGTATCGGGTACTTATTGGCGATAAATGTTTCCATCTTGCCGCCAGGAAGTTTCAACTCATATTTACTGTCCGGCCCGGCTATCATTTTATCAAATTCAGGATTGTACCGGTTGAAATCTTCTATATCCATATTGATATACTTGGCTATAACTGCCGAATGATATTTACCGGAGATGGTCGTTGTTTTTGAATTATCCAGTTCCTCGCCGGTTAATTTGCGATTAAAAAGATAACCTGCCAGCGCGCCGATCTGTTCGGTAGCTTCCGACCTGGTCAGCGTGGTAATACCGCCCTGTCCTTCGAAAATGTAATGTGTGCTGATAAACTTTTTTACATGATCTCTCGATTCAGCGGGAAGGTAATACTGCAGATCCCAGAAATTACGGCTCTTGCTTTTTTTGATGGCATTGTACACATATCCTGGTCCTCCATTATATGCGGCAATGACCAGCAGCCAGTCGCCGAATTCTCCGTAAAGATATTTGAGGTATTTAGCCGCCGCTTCGGTGCTTTTACGATAATCTTTACGTTCATCCTTAAACTTGGTCACTTTCAGGCCATATCCTCTTGCTGTGGCTGGCATGAACTGCCAGGGTCCTACAGCGCCCGCCCATGAAACGGCCGATGAGTTCAGCTTGGATTCAATAACAGCAAGGTATTTAAGTTCTGTAGGTAAACCATATTGAACAAGGATGTTTTCCATCGTATTGAAGTAGGGTTTGCCCCATCCTTTCATATCATTAAGGTCTTTGGTATGCTTCACCATATAATCCTGAACAAAGCTTTTAGCCCTGGGATTAAGTCTGATGGTCTTGGCTACAATAGCCTGGTTAACCATCACGGCTTCGACATCAACATTTGATGCTAAGGGGCCGGTGATAACTGAAGAGGGGGTAAGGAGCGTATCCTTTACCTGCTGAACAATGGCGTAATCCTTAATGAT
>JBDTVL010000279.1:0-4480 GCA_040007215.1 Flavitalea sp. | reverse complement strand
GACATGCTGAAATTGGTTAAGGGTGAGCCGGCCAATATATTTACTCAATGAATAATCGAGTTGAGCGAGACGTTGGAATTTTCGTGAATCTATTTCCAATAACCAGCATTAAAATAAAAGCCTGTAATCTTTACAGGCTTTAAAAAATCAATAAGTACAATAATAATGCTGTAGAGGGAGGACTCGAACCTCCACGAGGCGGTTAGCTGCAGTACAATGTTTTGTGGTGGTCAACCCCAGTCGTCCTGATTGCTCAAAACGGCATTATGCTGCGTTTATCCCGTGATCCTCACCCCCGAGACAAGAGGGTATGTCTGCCAAAATTCCATCACCCTACAGTGTAAACAAGAAATTTTTTAGTTTCGGGCTTTAATTATCGCTTGCCGCCATAATTAATCCGGATTTTATTTAATCAGATGAGCCAGATTCAAAAAAAGTCTGACCCCGTTAAAAGAACAATCTATTTCTGAGATCACCTAAACCCCGGTAACATACCGATTGATCGCTGAAATCAATGTAATATTAAATAAAACAGCTCATTCATTAGGTGATATTTAAGATTTATTTTGAAACTTTCGAAATTATTCAAATATTTGCCTGTTATTTCTAACGATTGCTAAAACCAGTATTCAAAATGGGGAGTAAATTAAACCTCGATAAACTGGACCTCCAGATCATTCATGAAATGATGGCCAATGCCGAAGTGTCGTACGCCGACCTCGGTAAGAAGCTTTTTGTTTCAGGAGGAACCATCCATGTACGCATTAAGAAATTAGAAGAAGCAGGTATCGTTAAGGGTACCCGTTTAAGCGTGGACATTAAACACCTAGGTTATGATGTGATCGCATTTATTGGCATCTACCTGGAAAAAAGCTCCATGTACGACTCCGTGGCTCGTGAACTGCAAAAGATCCCCGAGATCACCCGGCTGAATTACACCACCGGAAACTACAGCATGTTTGCCGAGATCATTTGTAAGGACATCAACCAGCTTCGTTTTGTTTTACACGATGAACTGCAAAAGATCAAAGGCATTGAAAGAACCGAAACTTTTATTTCTCTTGAAGAAAGCTTTTCCAGGAACGTACAAGTATTTACGCCCTGATATTTTCTATTCCGGAAATAAAATCTCCGGGAAGGTTTCAGACCTTCACCTGTAAAGCATCCCGGAGCCCATTACCCACTATATTAAAAGCCAGCACCAGAATCATAATCGCAAAGCCAGGGGCAAGGGCCAGCATAGGGTTATGCGTAATAATGAAATTATAATTTTCTTTGATCATCAGTCCCCAGCTGGGCTGAGGCGGCTGAACGCCCACGCCGAGAAAACTTAGCCCCGCTTCTATCACGATAGCCGCGGCAAAATTGGAAGCGGCGATAACGATCACGGGCCCCAGTACATTGGGAAGAATATGACGGATAATGATCCTGGCGTCATTAAACCCCAATGCCCTCGCCGCTTCCACATATTCCATCTCCCGGATGCTCAATACCTGCCCGCGGATCAGGCGCGCTACATTTACCCAGGTGGTCAGCCCTATAGCAATAAATACCTGCCAGAAACCTTTTCCCAGCAGCAGCGTAACGGCAAACACCAGCAGCAGCGTGGGTATGCTCCAGATCACATTGATAAACCACATGATGGCGTCGTCAACTCTTCCCCGGTAATACCCTGCCAGTGATCCCAGCAGTATGCCAATGCTTAAAGAGAGAATTACGGCTACCAATCCAACGCCGAGACTTACTCTAACGCCGATGACCAAACGACTAAGAATATCGCGTCCATATTTATCTGTGCCTAAAACATAACGGATCTTTTCTATTTCAAGCCGGGGGCTGCCGGTGGCGCTGGCTTCGCCGGTTTTTACCTGCCTTCCCTTCAACGGAAAAAGCAAAGGTTCGCTGATCCCTTCGTCGACATATTTCTGTACATACAACGTATCCTTTGTTGTTGTGTAACTGGAAACAGGCAGATAATCGAAAGCGTCTTTTTGTCCGTAAAGCAGCCGGTGAAAAAAATTTACATCAGCATTAACTACTTCCTTTTCTATCTTCAGAAATAGTTGCGTGAACCCTGGATTTCTTCCGCCTATTTCAATAGTCATTCTGTTGGCATCAGGCGTATGATCGGGACTGATCATATAGGCGAATACCGCGGTGAGCAGGGCGAGAACAATAATGATCATTCCGACGCCTGCCGATTTATTCCTAAGCAGCTTTTGCCAGGTATTCCGCTGATGGGAAGAAATGTTCATGCATCAATTTACAGGTTTACGCCTTTCGTCCCTTTTATTTTTCTTTTCTTCCACTCATAGGTTCCAAACTTTCCCAGCCAACCGGAAATAAGGATATACAGAATATGCAGCGGTTGCAGTACGGCAAAATATTTCATCAGCCTTTGCTGTCCGAAGAACATTGATATACTGTTAACAAAAGGATATTCAATGATGGTCTTGGCCAGTAAAAATAATATCAGCAGGAAGGTCCAGCTTCGGTGAAAGCAACAGGTTACCGCCATCACGATAAAACAAAAATTGAAAGCATACACGAGCGCCAGCGTATAAAGGACTCTTTTATCTTCATAATAAACCGCTTTACTGGCCCAGCGTATACGCTGACGGAAAAAATCCCGCCAGCTTTTTTCTGTCGACGTGGTTACTATGGCTTCACGGCTTTTGAGGTAGAAAACTTTTTCAGGACAGCGGGCATAAATTTTATGCATCAGCAGCATATCATCTCCCGAAGGGATCATATCAATTCCAGTAAAACCATTCACTTCCAGGAAAATGCTTTTCGGGTAGGCGAGGTTGGCGCCATTACACATAGTATGAAAACCTTTATACACCGAGGCGCCGGTAACGCCCTGCAGCGTGAGAAAATCAATACACTGGAATACCGACAGCAACGATCTCCCGGCTTCCATGGTTACCGGCGCGGCAATAAATACGGCGTCTTTTTCTTTATAAAACGAGGCCAGAACAGAAAGCCATCGCGGGTGAAAACGACAGTCGGCATCGGTGGTTACGATCAGTTCGCCGGAGGCGGACTCAATACCCGTTTGGATAGCGCTTTTTTTAGAATGGCGCTGGGGATCGTTCTTCACCAGCAGCAGGGAAGCCCGCTGGCGCTCTGCTATTCCTGGCAACCACGATACCCGGACTTCTGTAAGCAGGTTCCAGGTATGGTCATCAGAATGATCGTCAACCACAATGATTTCATATCGGCCTGCTGGATAATCCTGCTGTTCCAGCGATGAAAACAGGGCGGCAATATTTTTTTCTTCATTACGAACGGCAATGATCAGGGAAATAGTTAGTCCGCCCGCGGGCGGAGGGGCGTTTTCCAGCGTATCAGTTCCTGTTGCTGAAATGTTCCGTAAGCCTTCCTTAATTGTGCCTGCTTCCAGGGTATGATTCGAAAAATCCGCAACTTCATTCAAAACCTGGCTATACTCCGGCGCCTGGTTCCACCAGCTCCTGTATCGTTCTATCAGAACGCCATAAATGATCAGTAAAACAAAAAACAGGAATACGAAAATGGCCATTGGGTTAAATTTTGCAAAAGCTGTATAAATAAACGGTAAATCATTTGAAAAGGCAGTAAAAAATTATTAAGTTTGGATAGTTGTATAAACAACTATATGCCAAACAACCAATTTAAAAAAGGCGAGCTCTACAGCTTTATTACCGGAAAGGCGTCTATTGCTATTGCGAGGCGTTTGCAGAAAAAATTCAACCAGGCATCGCTGAACATTACCATAGAACAATGGAGCGTATTATACCAGCTCTGGAAAGAGGATGGCAGAAGTCAGCAGGAATTATGCACCGGAACATTCAGGGATAAACCCAGCATCACCCGGCTTGTCGACAACCTCGAAAAATTACAACTGGTTAAACGCGTTCCTTCCGAATCGGACCGGCGCATTAACCTGGTCTTTCTTACCCGTCAGGGACATAAACTGGAAGAGCAGACCATGGAACTTGCCGGATCAACGCTTAATGAAGCCCTGAACGGCATACCTGCCGAGCATATCAATGTGTGTAAGGACATACTACAGCAGGTATACGATAACCTTAAATAATGATTGTTTCAAACCATATTCATGACCATTTAATATAAACAGATGAGTACCACGGCACAGAATACAAGCCTCAAAGGCGGGGAATGGCTGATACGCGAAAGCGTTTCTTCAGAAACCTTTATTCCGGAAGAGTATAATGAAGAGCAGCGGATGGTGAAAGAAATGTGCGCATCTTTCCTGGATGCCGAAGTGATTCCTATTATTGACCGTATCGATAAAATGGAGCCAGGCCTGATGCCTTCTCTGCTGGATAAAGCCGGGGAACAGGGTTTGCTGGGCGTTTCCATTCCTGAAGCCTATGGCGATCGTCCGCAATAGACGGGTTTTGCAGGCGCGGAGCAGGAAATAGCAGGAGAGGATCAGGAGGCGCTGGCAGGGATATCAGGAGGCTATCAGGAG
>JBDTVL010000278.1:0-4498 GCA_040007215.1 Flavitalea sp. | reverse complement strand
CGGATACGCTGGTAGTGACCTACGTAGGCTACCAGGATTATACGCTCACCATCGATAGCGCATTGCTGTCAAAAGCCATAAACGGCGTTCTCGATCTGAATATACTGCTGGAAAGAGGTAAGTACGCTTCGGAAGTGATCGTGAGAAGAAAAATTGACAGGGGCTTCCTGATGTGGAGAAGGATCGTAAGGAGAAAACCTTTTAACGACCGCTACCGCTTTAATAATTTTTCTTATGAGCTCTATAACAAACTTGAGCTTGACGTTAAAAACATTAACAAGGAAAAGATCAAAGAAATAAAACTGCTCAAAAATTTCAAATTCATCTTCGATAATGTAGACACCTCCGAAGGAGCGCCCATCCTGCCGGTATATCTTACAGAATCCATCTCCGATTATTATTTTCAGAAAACGCCCTTAAAAAGAAGAGAAGAGTTTAAAGCCATTAAAACGCTCGGCATTAAGAATGAAAGCGTAGGCAAACTGCTCGGCGGCATGGACCAGATCGTCAATTTCTATAATAATTTCATACCGGTATTCGACAAGCTGTTCATCAGCCCCATCAGCGATAATGGCGATAACTATTATAAATACCGCGTCCTCGACAGTCAGTTTGTTGCGGGAAGAAGATTAATCCATCTCACGTTTACGCCAAAAAGAAAAGGTGAGAATACTTTCGAAGGCGATTGCTGGATTCATGATACCACTTTTGCCGTTCAGAAAATGAACCTGCGACTTAACAAAGACGCCAATGTGAATTTTGTTAACCAGTTGAGTCTTATTCAGGAATACAAATTACTCAATGACAGTTCGTGGTTCCTGGTGAAAGATAAATTTGTAGTAGATGTAGCGCCATTGGGATCTTCACAATTATCTTTTATTGGAAGAAAAACAAGCAGCTATAAAAATATAATAGTGAATGCACCTTCGGTAGAAGAAGAGCTACAGAAAAATACCGTATTTGAAGAAACCATTTTGCCCGCTGATGCAAAAAACAGGACCGAAGAATTCTGGTCTTCATCACGGCATGAAAACCTGTCGGTAAATGAGGAGAAAGTATACAAGATGGTAGACACCCTGCTTTCATTACCGGCATTTAGGAGAGCCAAGAATACATTGTATTTTCTGACTATAGGATTCAAGAATATTGGCAACTACGAAATCGGTCCCTGGTTTAACTGGGCCACTTATAATGTTGTTGAGGGTTTCCGCGCAAGATTCGACCTGGGCACCAATAAATATTTCAGCAAACAGTGGTTTCTGCATGCTTATGCGGCATATGGTTTCAGGGATAAGCAATGGAAATACAAAATGGATGCGCTGTACCTGATCAATAAAAATCCGCGTTCACACATAACCGTTTCCTATAAAAAAGATATTGATTATGGCCAGACCTATTATGACGAGATCAGCCAGGATAATATTTTTGCGCTGGCTATCCGTAAATCGGGCGTAAGAATGAAATTCCTTATGGTTGATGAAAAAAGGATTGAGTATTATAAACAGTCAAAAGGCGGTTTTTCAGTAACGCTGGCCAGTTCACACAGGATATTCAATCCCCTGCGCCAGCTTCCCCCTGCATCATTCTTCCTTGATGAAAAAACAACGCAACTGGCTTCCGCCGAAACCAGTATCAGGCTTCGATATGCGCGGCTGGAACGATTCCTGGAAACCACATTCAACAGGCTCAGCCTGGGAAGCCCCTTTCCTATCGTTGAACTGAAATATACCAAGGGCTATTCGGGATTGTTCAGTAGCGGTTACGACTATTCGAAAATCAGCATGGGGCTTTCGCATTTTAAAAAAGTTCCTCCTTTCGGAAGCATTTACTACAATGTATTTGGAGGAAAAACTTTTGGAACGCTTCCTTATATGTTGCTGGATATAGCGCCGGGGAACGAGATCTATTATTATAATAAATACGCATTTAATTTAATGAACCGTTATGAATTCCTGCACGACAAATATGCGGGTATTAATTTCGAACACAATATCGGCAATGGTATTTTCCGGTTTATTCCGTTGATCAAAAAATTAAAATTCCGGCAGTTCTATAGCGCCCGTGCGCTATGGGCAAGTTTAAGCGAGGCCAACCGCCAGTATAATATGCCTCCGGGATCGGAATTTACTTTTCAGAAACTCAATGGTAAAAGTTATCTCGAGATCGGAACAGGCGTAGACAATATCCTTAAAGTATTCCGGATCGACTTTGTATGGAGAGTGTTACCAAGACCCCTTCCTGAAGAAAAATATAAACGATTCGGCATATTCGGAAGTTTTAAGGTCGGATTCTGATGAAGGAGTTTACAAAGCCGGCGTCTTTACTAAGCGGGATTTATTAAAGGTTCCAGCACTTCCCTGTTATATACCCCATCTTCAATAGCCACTGCATCAGGATCAGTGATCGCCATATCGCATTCATCTTCCACCACAATCCATCCATCAAAACCTATGGAGCTGAGATAATTGGTGGCGCCGACAAAATCGATCACGCCCTTACCCATCGGCGCCCAGGCGCCATCCTGGTACATGTCCTTATAATGAATACAATTCACCAGTTCATGATATTCCTTAACAATACTCAGCGGATCCATTCCTCCTTTAGCAATATGACCCAGGTCGGGCGTGTATTTGATCACCTTCGCATCTAAACCATTCAGTAATATTTTATAATCTTCTTCAGTTCGGTATACCGATCCCATGGGAGAATTGGGATGATAAGAACATATTATTCCTTTATCCGCTACACGTTGAGCGATAGCATTTACGCAGGACAATAAGTTATCCTGGCGTTCTTCGAGATGATCGCGATTTTTTCCAGGCATCTGCACCAGTAAAAAAATCGTGTCCGGAAAATGTTCCATGAAGGATATCCATGTATCAGCGCGTTTTCTTTCTTCAAGGGTTTCTTTGGGATGGCGCCAGTCTTCCACATAACAAAATACGGCCAGATCGAGTTTATACTGCTGCAAAGCCGCTTTCATCAGCGACGCATCGGAAAGATGATGAAGGAAGCTTGAGTCGGGTTCAATGCCGGTATATCCTGCACGGGAACTTACTTCCATAATATGTTCCAGCTTTCCTTTGTATTGTTCTCCGGGCATCTGCCAGGTATAGGTTTCGCAGGCGAGTTTAATTGTTGACATGATCAGTTGTTTAATAAAAATCCTAGCGTTTCCTTATTGAAAGTTTCCAGGTCTTCCCAATGGTGCACATGCCCTGTAAGGGGATAGCTGCTCAATAGCGATTGCTTAATATTACGATGTATCAGTTCAGAAAATTCAGGAGGCGTAAAAATATCCTGGGCGCCAACGGTAATTAATACGGGAACGTTAATTTCGTTTAAACGGTCGGTAGAATTATGGTGAATGCAGGCATCGAGTTGTCCTTCGAATCCTTCGCGTGTTTGCGGGCGCTCATTGTTTCCTTCCGCTACTGCATCTGCGTGCAATTCCGCTGCATGGCGCTCATAATAGGAAGGGGCGAAGATCCACAATTGCAACAGCTCCATAAAATATTCGCCGGAAACGGAGGGCCTCAGGTGTTTTAGATTCTCGTATACTTTTGTTGCGTAATTATTGAACCGCGACCAGGTACTTACCAGTACCAGGCTTTTAACTCTTAAGGGATAATTAATAGCGAGTTCCTGTGCAATGGCGCCGCCCATGGAAATGCCTGCCACCCGCGCCTGGTCAACGCCGGCATGATCCATCACGGCAATGGTATCGGCGGCCATGATGGTAGTGGAATAGGGTCCCGGAGGCTGGTCAGATAAACCAACGCCCCGGTTATCTATCACAATACACCTGAAATGTTTCTCGTAAACGGCGGCATGTTTTTCCCATACGTTTCCATCCGCGCCAAAACCCATGATCAATACCAACGGTTCTCCTGATCCACGTTCATGATAACATATCCTGACGTTGCCGGATAGGGCATACTTATACGTCATGCTGACAAGTTATTAATAGTATAGCGATGAACCAATCGGATTTATTTTAAATCGTATGCTGAAGGGTATACTCCTTTTTTAAACAGATCATTACTGAACATACTGGGTTCGTAGGGGCTGATAAAATCAACATCTGCTTTTTCAGGAATCTTTTTTTCCAGTCCAACTGCCCAGAGCGTTGCATTAACCAACAATCTGCGCAGGTCTTCGCTGAGCAGATCAATGCCTGCACCCATGGTGGTCGTGAACACCCTTCCTTTATTACCTGCTGCGCCGGTATATGTTTTTGTCCAGGCTACCGGCATAATAGATTTGTTGAGGTTAACCGGCGATTGAGCCGTCATTCCGTTTGTAGATTGTCCGTATACCAGTACTGAACAATCTGCAGGCAGTTTTCTTACTTCATACACATCGGTGGCGCACCAGATATCCTGTACGCCATTTAAAATAGGGTTCTTAGCTTTTTGCTGTATGCCGTCAATTAATGCGCGAGTGCCTTCCTCGCCATGTTTTCCATGATGGTTGATCAAGGTTTCGCCCAATATTT
>JBDTVL010000277.1:0-4505 GCA_040007215.1 Flavitalea sp. | reverse complement strand
CGGTACACTGAACGCGCCAGGTATTCGATGAGCTGGTAATTGCCCAATTCATAATGGGCGATGAGATGAAGCAACCGTGAATAACATTGCAGGTCGGTACGGAGGTCAACCTTCCAGTTAATGATCTTATTCAGGTGGTCGATAGCTTTTTCGGCATTACCGCTGCCGAAATACATAGAAGCGATCTTGTAATGAAAAACCAGGATACGGTGACGGTCGAGGTATAAACCGAATTCCTGCAGCTTCTCTTCTATAAATTCCACCAGGGGAATACCTTCGGTAAAAGCGCCTTCCAGGAAATGTTTATTGATCAGGGCTATATTCAGGTATACAAAGGTCTGAATGCGGTTGTTCACATGCTGCTGCACCAGGTCGGAAGCCGCAAATTCCCTGAACTCCTGTAGGGTTTCATTGAAACGGCGGTAGTTCTGCAACCCGAAATGAGCATGCAAAAGGTTATGGACGCCCTTGATATAATGGGCGGTTTCCACGGGTATCATCTGCGGCTCCTTTTTAAAGAGCTCCACCCATTTATTGGTATATCGATAGTATGTTAACCAGTCCTGACGGATAAAAGAATACCAGCAGTAACACTGGTACATATATAATCGCTCGTAGAAACCCTGGATGCTGGAGGCGCTTTTGGGCAGCCGGTTATCGAGGAAGGTGATCAGCGCCCGTTCTTCCTCTTCATTGCGGGCATGACCATATTTAATATACCAGCTATATAACTGCAGCGACAGGTTCGACAGCCGGCTGATACGCACCAGCTTCTGGTTGGCCTCTTCGGCTTCTTCTGTGAGCCGTTCTGCCCTGTCCTGCATACTACGGGTAATATGCAGCGATTCTATCTTTTTTTCAAAGAAAAGGGCCTGCATCAGGTAGGTAAACTGGTTATTGGTGCGGGCCAGGTCCTTCATTTTATCCAGTACCTTAAGGCTTTGCAGGTAAAGGCCCTTATTGTACAAAATCCGGGCATGATCCATCTGCTCATGTAGTTGCAGATCAATATTATCTGTATCTTTGATGATACGCAGGCTGGAAAGGATATTACGGTATAAATGAGACTTTATATTGGATAGCTGCTGTTTCCTAAGGCTTTTATTCTTAAGTAGCTGATTTTCATCATATTCCTGCATTTTATCCAAAGCATCGAAAAGCTGCACTATTTTAAGATCCTCTGCGCCTGAATTACGCTTCACATAGAGTTTAAAATTCCTTTTTTCGGCTTTTTCAAGGGATTTGACGAGCTGGAATAGAGCATCTGTTGGTTTGTTGGGCATCGTAGTAAAAAAACTTTAAATCCTTGCCTGTATGGTGTTTGAGGGTTGTGCGGCAAGGTTCAGGAGTGTAAATTAGGCACAAAATTGATTTCGATCCATAAATTATATTAGATAATTTCGAGGCTGACTATCCTGATCCGCTATGGCCGACAAAATCCAATACCCGTTAAGTTACCCTAATTCATCAACCTTATCATAATGGCAGATAAAAAAATCTTTATTTTCGACACCACCCTCAGGGATGGAGAACAGATTCCAGGCTGTAAATTAAATACCGGAGAAAAGCTTGAACTCGCGCTTAAACTGGAACACCTCGGCGTAGATATCATTGAAGCGGGTTTCCCTGTTTCCAGTCCTGGCGATTTCGCCTCTGTGCAGGAAATTTCCAGGGTCATCACTAAAGCTACTGTGTGCGCGCTCACCCGCGCTGTTCAAAAAGATATCGAAGTGGCCGCCGAAGCGGTCAAACACGCCAAACGACCCCGTATCCATACCGGAATAGGCACCTCTGATTATCATATCAAGGGTAAGTTCAATTCTACCCGCGAAGATATCCTGCAGCGTGCGGTGCAATGTGTGAAATGGGCCCGTAATTATACCGATGATGTGGAGTTTTATGCCGAAGATGCCGGGCGCGCAGATAATGAATACCTCGCCCGCGTTATCGAAGCCGTTATAGCCGCAGGCGCCACTACCGTGAATATTCCCGATACCACCGGGTATTGCCTTCCCGATCAGTATGGCGAAAAAATCGCTTTCCTGGTCAATAATGTGTCCAACATTGATAAAGCGGTCATTTCCTGTCATTGTCATAATGATCTGGGACTTGCTACCGCCAATTCTATCGCCGGCATCATCAATGGCGCCCGCCAGATAGAATGTACCATCAACGGACTGGGAGAAAGAGCCGGTAATACTGCCCTGGAAGAAGTGGTGATGATCATCAAAAAGCACAGTTCACTGGGCTTTTATACGGGCATCGATACCCAACAGCTTAACCCGCTGAGCAAGATCGTGAGTGAAACCATGAGAATGCCCGTACAGCCTAATAAGGCGATCGTTGGCGCTAATGCTTTCTCGCATTCCTCAGGTATTCACCAGGATGGATTCCTCAAAGACGCGCTTACTTACGAGATCATGAACCCTGAAGAAGTAGGAGCGGAAAATTCCAAGATCGTACTGACCGCCCGCAGCGGCCGAAGCGCGCTGGCTTACCGTTTCCAGAAACTGGGATACGAATATACCCGTGATGATATAGATGTTTTATACGAGCAGTTCCTTAAAGTGGCTGATCTGAAAAAAGAGGTGATGGAAGACGACCTTAATGTTCTTGCCCGTGAGTATAAACAACAAACTATAAACGCCTAAAGAAAAAGATGCCTAAAACATTATTTGATAAGATCTGGGAAAAGCATGTAGTGAAAGTAATTCCTAACGGACCTTCCGTGCTGTATATTGATAAACATTTTATTCATGAAGTGACCAGCCCCCAGGCATTTAAAGGAATTGAAAACCGGGGATTGAAAGTTTTTCGTCCCCAGCAGGTAGTAGCTACCGCCGATCACAACGTACCCACAGCGCAGCAGCATTTGCCCATCAAGGATGAGCTGTCGAGAAAACAGGTAAATGCGCTGATCGAGAACTGTAAAAATCATCATATAGAATTGTATGGCCTTGGACATCCCTTCCAGGGCATTGTTCATGTAATAGGACCCGAACTGGGCATTACCCAGCCGGGTATGACCATTGTTTGCGGCGACAGCCATACCTCTACGCATGGCGCTTTTGGTTCCATCGCGTTTGGTATAGGAACCAGCGAAGTGGAGATGGTATTTGCCAGCCAGTGCCTGCTGCAAAGCAAGCCCAAACAAATGCGCATCAATATTGAAGGCGAATTAAGTAAGGGCGTGGTATCAAAAGATATCATCCTGTACATTATTGCTAAGATCTCTGCCAGCGGCGCCACCGGTTATTTCGTGGAATATGCAGGTTCGGCGGTTCGGGCATTGAGCATGGAAGCGCGAATGACCATTTGTAATATGAGTATCGAAATGGGCGCCAGGGGAGGTATGATTGCGCCTGATGACACCACTTTCAATTATATGCAAGGCAGGTTATTTGCTCCAGCCAATGCGCAGTGGGAGGCCAAACTGAAACTGTGGAAAGAGCTGTACTCCGATGAGGATGCGGTATTCGATATAGAAATAAACATCAATGCCGCCGAGATAGAGCCCATGATCACTTATGGCACTAATCCGGGACTTGGTATTGGCGTTCGGGGTAATATACCCATTACCGATTCCATTCCGGATGAAGGCGAAAGAAAGAATATTATCAAAGCGCTTGAATATATGGGTCTTGAATCGGGGAAACCTCTTCTGGGTATGCCGGTAAAATATATTTTCATTGGAAGCTGCACCAACTCCAGGATAGAAGATCTGCGACTGGTGGCTTCTATTGTGAAAGGAAGAAAGAAATCGGATAAGGTAGAAGTGATGATCGTTCCGGGTTCGCAGCAGGTGGCTTTGCAGGTGAGGAAAGAAGGGCTGGATAAAATATTTGAAGAAGCAGGGTTTGAAATTCGTCAGCCGGGATGCAGCGCATGCCTGGGTATGAATGAAGATAAAATTCCTGCCGGAGAATATTGTATCTCTACTTCCAACAGAAACTTCGAAGGAAGACAGGGCGCGGGCGCAAGAACGCTGCTGGCAAGTCCTTTAACCGCCGCCGCTTCTGCCATTACCGGAGTGGTAACCGATGTGAGAGAGCTGGCTCCGCTGGTATCCTGATCACGTTCATAAAAAGCAACATGAAAGCATTCAACATATTACAATCCACTTTTGTTCCGCTGCCGATCGAGAATATAGATACTGACCAGATCATTCCTGCGCGTTTCTTAAAAGCCACTACCAGGGACGGATTCGGAAAGAACCTGTTCCGCGACTGGCGCTACGTTAATAGCGATGAGGCTCAGCCGAAACCTGATTTTGTGCTTAATAAGCCCCAGTACAGGGGAGAAATTCTGGTAGCGGGAAAAAATTTCGGTTGCGGATCATCGAGAGAGCATGCCGCCTGGTCTATCCTGGATTATGGCTTCAGGGCCGTTGTATCCAGCTTCTATGCGGATATTTTCAAGAACAACGCTTTGAACAATGGGGTATTGCCGGTAAGGGTATCGGACGAATTTCTCCAGGAGATATTCAGGCTTGGAAGCGATGCAAC
>JBDTVL010000276.1:0-4546 GCA_040007215.1 Flavitalea sp. | reverse complement strand
ACAGAACAGATCAAGGCCGATCCAAAAATGGCTGGTAAGCCTGCTGAAATGATTTCCAAGATCGCTGATGGCAAACTCAATGCTTTCTTTAAGGAACAGACTCTGCTGGCCCAGGTATTTGTGAAAGATGGCGCCAAAAGCGTTGCCGATCACCTGAAAAGCATCGACTCCTCACTTAAAGTAAAAGAATTCAAAAGGGTTGCTTTAGGTTAACCCCAGGTATAAAGTAAATGGCAAAAGGTAAAATTGGAAACAGTTTTACCTTTTGTCTTTTAGCCATTACAGTAAAAAAGTCTTTTCTTTGCAGCAATTAAAAAATACCTGAATACATGCTTCCAAAATACAAACGCATCCTGCTGAAACTGTCGGGTGAATCATTGATGGGCGATAAAAGTTTTGGTCTTGATCCGGTAATGATCGAGCAATATGCAAGAGACATCAAAGGAATAGCCGAACTGGGCGTTCAGGTAGCTGTCGTGATAGGAGGGGGAAATATCTACAGGGGGATGAATGAGAAGGAAACCGGTATTGAAAGAGCCCAGGGAGATTATATGGGTATGCTGGCTACCGTTATCAACGGGATGGCTATGCAGGCGATGCTGGAAAAAGTGGGCGTGTACACCCGGCTTCAAAGCGCTATTAAAATGGAACAGGTAGCGGAACCTTATATTCGCAGAAGGGCCATGCGACACCTGGAAAAGGGAAGAGTTGTGATCTTTGGCGCAGGAACAGGCAATCCTTACTTTACTACCGATACAGCCGGATCATTAAGGGCTATCGAGATTCAGGCCGATGTAATTCTGAAAGGAACCAGAGTAGATGGTATCTATACCGCAGATCCTGAAAAAGACCCTACCGCCACCAAATTCAATACTATCACTTTCCAGGAATGCATATCAAAAAATCTTCGTGTCATGGATATGACCGCCTTTACATTATGCATGGAAAATAAGCTGCCCATCATTGTTTTTGACATGAATAAACCTGGGAATCTGCATCGCGTGGTTAGCGGCGAAAAAGTAGGAACGCTTGTAAAAGACTGATCTTCATCACCTGCATGATATATTTTGGCGCTACTTGCATTATTGAATAACAGGTAGTATTTTTCACCTCTGAAAGCCACATTACAAGTGGCTTTTTTATACAGTGCGTTTCAACATCCCTTGAAGAACGGTTTGCTTTTTAACCCTGATCACAAAAGTTATCCCGAACCGTTATGAACACGCTTACCGTCATTCTCGGCATTAACGTTACCGTAGGTTTACCCGAAATCATCATTTTCCTGGTTGCCGCCATACTATTGGGGTTTTCCATACATTTTTACTGGTCTGGCCGGAAGATAGCCCCGCCCGATATAGATGCCGAAGAGGCTAATGCTTCCCGGATATCTGAGTCGGACGAATGGCGCCTTGAATTTTATGAGCAGATAGAACAACATGAAAAGACCAAAGAACTTCTCGAAAAGGAAATAGCCAACGCCAGGAATAATGAGAAGACCCTGGTGAGACAGATGGATGAACTGCAGAATGAGTTGAATATGCTGGAACGCGATATCGCCAACAGGAAAGAATCGCAGGACCTTACTCCTACCGACTATATCACCGAGCTTGTTCATGCTCAGCAGAACCTCCAGGACCATAACCAGCAGATCAGCCGGTTGCTGCAGCAATTAGACCACCTGAAAGAAGCGGAAAGAAAAAACATAGAGATACTTAAATCGAACGATACGCTCAATACCGAGATCAGGGAGCTGCGGCATTTGCTGTCGGGTAAAGAATCAGAGATCAGGCATATACAGCAACGCCAGTTATTGTCGAAGGAAATGAATGAGCGTTTGGAGCAGGCGCATGAGGAATTTAAATTCCTGAAAGATAAGCTGCAGAAACTGGAAGGTTATGTAGGCGATCCGCAGGCCAGGAATTATGAATATGATGAGCTGCAGCAATCTTATTTCAGGCTAACTAAAGAATGCGATGAAATTAAATTGCGTAACCTGTCGCTGCTTGAAGATAATCAGCTCCTTGCGCGGTCACTGGCAGATGCAGAAGAAAAATTAAGGGAATCAAGTTTCCAGCGCCAGCAGCTTTCCAAAAAAGTTTCCTATCTCGAAGAACTGACCACAGATCTGCAGCAGGTTTCAGGGCATAATAAAAAACTTGAATCGCAGCTCAGGCGTATCAATGAAATAGAGACCATGCTTACCAAGGTATCGGTGGAAAATAGAAAATAAGGTTATTCATCTCTCCTATCTTTGCACACTAGCGCTCACTTAATGAGGGTTATGCCACGCAAATGCTCGACCTTATCGCCAACATCAGGAAGGATTATAAACTCAGGGCTTTTTCCGAAAATGACGCCGATCAGGATGCGTTTATACAGTTTGGCCGGTGGTGGAGGGAGGCGGTGGAAAGCGATATCCTGGAAGTGAATGCGATGACCCTGGCCACTTGCTCTTCTGACGGTATTCCCTCTGCACGGATCGTGCTGCTGAAAGGATATGATGAAAACGGATTTAGCTTTTTCTCCAATTACAATAGTTTTAAGGCACAGCAGATAGAAGAAAATCCTCGCGCCTGCCTGGTATTTTTCTGGAAAGAACTGGAAAGGCAGGTACGCATCACCGGTATCATCCAAAAACTTCCTGGCGCAGCCAGCGACGCATACTTTAACAGCCGCCCTGTAAGCAGCCGTATAGGCGCTATCGCCTCTCCGCAAAGCCAGGTGATCAGCGGAAGGGAATGGCTGGAGCAGCAGGTAGATAAAATCACGGAAACATATGCCGGAAAAAATCCCGAACGTCCGCCATTTTGGGGAGGTTATCTGGTAAGGCCAATCAGCATTGAGTTCTGGCAGGGACGATCCAGCCGTCTCCATGATCGTATTCAATACACGCTTGGCGAAGATGGTCAGTGGATCATTGAACGACTCGCGCCATAAGGAGTATAGAAAATAGTTATATTTGGTTTTAGTTTTTTTAACAGGCTGTAATTATTACTTAACCGGGCTATATGAAGTTTTTTTCTAAAGGATTCGTTTCCTTATTGTTCTTTTCTCTTTTAATATTTTCTTCCTGCAGTAAAAAACCCGGTATTTCCCAGCATCCGGTAATCGATGCAGCGGCGCAGATCAAATGGAACACGCCATCCGACAGCTCCTATATTTCAAAAACAGGAAAGATTGAAGTGACAGCCACGGTATCCGGCAACCAGGATAATTATTCTTTTCTCACTGCTTATGTAATGAATGCCGATTCGAAGGATACGCTTAAAAGCGGCGCTGTGTCGGCCAGCGGCGCTATCAATATAGAATGGTTCAATACCCTTGCCCCAGGCCTATACCGCATAACCATTATAGCCGTAAACAGCGAGGATCGCAACCAGGTTCTGACAACCAACTCTATACATCTGTATATTTGCGTTCCTCCTCCTGTGGTGATCACAGAACTTATCAAGGATGAAAAATCGATTACTGTTCACTGGGAGAAATCAACTATCAGCAATTTTGCCGGTTACGAGGTACTGGTCAGCAGAACAGATACTTCGAAAGATTTGCCTCCATACCCGCCAGGAGAAGTTATTGCCACCATCTCCGATATCAATACCACTTCCTTCAAAGACGATGACATTTATTTCTATTACAAATATGATTACGTGGTGCGGCTGATCACCACCGATGAATGCGGAAACAATTCTGAAAAGAAAGGCATCGAGGCTGGCATCTTCATGGATCTTCCGGCTGCCGTTAATACCGGCGATGCTATATTCGATGTACCCCGGAAAAAAATATATGCCCTGGAGTATGGGACCGATGCTTCGAGTATCCATGTCATTGATCCCGACCTGCTGGTCGTTAACGTAAAATCTACCATCCAGGGTAAAGTAGCGTTTATAGGCATGAATGAAGACGGCTCGGCGCTGAATATTGTAAAGAATACAGAAGGAGCCAGCTACCAGTTATTTTCTTTAAACTTGAGCTCTTATGAACTGGCGCAGCATGAGGCGTTCACGCTTCCTGTAGCCGGCCAATCTATCGAGGGCGTATTTGGGAAAAAGATATTGTACAGTAACTTTACGGTTAGCTTGCCCAAAAAGAGCCAGCTTTCAGTTTTCGATATTACTTCTACGAACAATACGGTATTAAAAGAGATGGAGATAAAAGAGGTTGCCTCTATCAGGAATAATTCGGCATTTGTAGCGACTGCCACGAACGATTCCTTTTTTGTATATACCATCAATGCCGGGTCGCCCGTATTTTCTACGGATGGTTATTCGCCTAACCTTGCTTACGGTTATGCACATGCGGTATTTGCTTCGTCAGATAAGATAGCCATTGGAGGAAACCTGTACGACGAATTTTATAATGTGCTGGCTTCTCTGCCGGGAAACAGGTTTTATACAGGTTTAAGTCCTGATGGCTCCCTGGCTTCAACCAGCGCTAATGAGCTATACAATGTTTCAACTTCCGATATACAACTGGTAAAGAAATATGGAGATGGTTTCGGCACTTTTGCGCTATCTACGGGCCCTGCCGAACTCTGGCGCGAAGC
>JBDTVL010000275.1:0-4546 GCA_040007215.1 Flavitalea sp. | reverse complement strand
ATGATGATCTGGATGGTTAAAAAGAGCAGGAAGGTTTTCCATCCCGATCGTAATAAAGTATATTCTTTATGCACCGTGGCTATACCTATTTTTCCAAGCAAAGATATTTTGGAAACCAGGTAAGCCTGTAAAAAAGAAAAAAACACCTGGCTGAGCGCCAGCATCTGAATTTGCTTCATCAGTTTAAAATATCAATAAAAGTAATCCATATTTTTTAGCGGGTTATATAAACCAGTCTAGTATCAGTACGCCCAGTAAACCAGTTACCGACACCAGCGATTCCATAACCGTCCAGGTGCGGAACGTATCGCGCATGGATACCTGGAAATATTCGCGGAATAACCAGAAGCCTGTATCGTTCACATGAGAGAATGTCATGCTGCCGGCGCCGATACTCAATACCATCAGGTTGGGATTAACGCCATTCATCAGCGGAAGCGCCAGCGCGGCAGTAGTTATGCCAGCTACCGTTGACGACCCCACGCTTATTCTTATTGCTGCCGCCATTGCCCATCCCCATATTAAAGGACTTAAATTGGAATGCAGCATCAGGTTGCCCAGGGAATCGCTTAATCCCCCATCTATCATGATCTGCTTCAGGGCGCCCGCCCCTCCGAAGATCAGGATCAGCCCGGCAACATCCTTTACGCTGTTCGTGAGCGATATAGTGACTTCTTTAACTGGTTTTCCTTCCCTGATGCAAAGCAGGTATGCCGCAACAATAACAGAGATCAGCAGGCTGGCTACAGGTTCTTTAATGAAATTGAACAGCGGGAACCAGGGATTATTTTTTCCGAGCATGGGCGTTATGATTGCGCCTCCGCCTATCAGAATAATAGGTAATAATATGGCTATGAAGCTGACAGCTCTTCCAGGCATCGGATAGTCGCCTGTTTTTACCGGCATAAAAGAATCCTTTGTGGCGGCGGCAAATTTTTTAAGCGTTGATCCGAAAAGCAAGCCGGATATCAGTATGGAGGGGATAGCTATGATGATACCATAGAAAAGCGTTAATCCCATATCTGCATGGAGTTGCTGAACCAGGAACAGCGGCGCAGGATGTGGCGGAAGAAATCCCTGCGTTACCGACAAAGAGGCGAGTAGCGGCAAGCCAATATACACAGCTGAAGTATTGGTGCGTCTTGCTGCGCTGATCACGAGCGGAACGAGCAGCATAAAGGCAACAGAGAAAAATAAAGGAAGACTTACCAGGAAACCTGTAATCATGAAAGCCCAGCGTATTCGCGATGATCCGAAAAGATGGATCATCGTTTCTGAAATGCGTTCAGCGGCGCCGCTTTCGGAAACCAGCTTTCCCAGCATGGCGCCCAAAGTGATGATCGCTACAATAGAACTCAGCGTGCTCCCTATTCCTTCCTGCAGGGCATGAAATAGCTTTTCAGGTCCTAATCCCAGGGCAATACCGGTAGCAATGGACACTATTAAAAAAGAAAGAAAGCTGTGGACTTTAAAATAAGAGATCAGCAGAACAAGCAGCAGTATAGATAGCAGCGCTATAACAATAACCATATCGATAGATTAGTGAATGACGAGGACGGGTGCATTGGTTGATGTTAACTGGTTCCCTTCGCTAATGTATTATTAAATACCTGCCCGAAGCGGATAATTGGTAAATCTGCTATATTTCCCAAATATGTATTTATTTCCTGATTATGGAATATTCCAAGTTTGGATTCGCGTGTAATTTGTTGTTTATCAACTAGTAATCTATTGGCATATAGCTTGAAAAGGTATCAGTGTTCTAAACATTGAAAAACTCCAGATTATGAAAACATTATTACACACTTCGATTCTCGCTACACTGATCTTAGGATCAACAACCCTTACCGCTCAGTCTTACGTAAAAGGACAGACCTATACTTTTACAAAGGATGCCACCATCAGTGGAAAAGCTTTTCCTGACCAGTGCGAAAGCTGTGTAATAAATATAGACAAAGGCGTTACCGTTACCATAAGCAAAGATATTTCGATTCCCGGCGCTGTGATCAACGGTGGAAATATCATCCTTAATAATAAACTGACTTTCTGGTCTACCGGTACTTTTGATAATGTAACGATGACTGTTAATGGAACAGGTTCTTTGGTTTCTTCAGCAGCGCTTACTATTAAGAATTCAGATTTCACTTTTACTGGTAAATCAACCGCTACTTTTTGGGCTACTGTGGATATGACTAAAAGCAAAATGAAATTCCTGGGTAACTCCAGCATGGAAGTTACCAGCGCTTTTAATCTTGGAACGAACAGCGCTATTGTAGTGGGAGATGGAACAAAAGAAAGCGCAGCCTTTGTAAAATTCAACGGCGGCACTTTAAATGAACAGGGTAATGCTTATGTAACGGTGATGAACGTTAATAACTACTACTTTAACTGGTCAAATTATAATGGTAACAATAAATCATATACTACTACCAACAATAAAATGAATTGCGGCGCTTCTGGAAAAAATGATTGCAGCGCCCCTACTGTGTATGGTCCTTCTACTTTAAGCGCTTCAGGAGTTGCTTCTTCTGCAACGCTGCCGGTAAAACTTTCTGCTTTCGCCGTAAAAATGACAGGATCTGCTGTAGCGATTGCCTGGACATCGGATATGGAAGTTAATTTTGACCGTTACGAAATTGAACGCAGCCTTGATGGAATCACCTGGTCAACTGTTGGAACTGTAAAATCAAATGGTAATGGTTCAACTGTTTCGGTATATTCTTTCACCGATAATCTTAAAGTTAACGGAACCGTAAGTTACAGGCTGAAGATGATCGACATTGATGCTACAGTAGCTTACTCTCCAATCAAATCGGTAAAATCGGATGTATCGGTGGAAATGAATATCTTCCCTAACCCTACTACTGATTATGTAACAGTAAACGCTAAAAACAATACTGAAAAGCTGAACATCCAGCTCATCAATCAGAACGGCCAGATCCTGAAGCAGGTAAACGGAACCGGAAGACAGAGTGTTGCAGTTAGAGAATTCAGCGCGGGAAATTATATTGTAAGAGTTACTGATTCAACCGGCCTTTCACAGAGTTTTAAACTGGCGATAAGGAAATAAGATAAGCTAGATAGAATGTATATAAAGCGCCTGCATCAGGCGCTTTTTTTATGGATATAAGTAAGCCTCGCTGGCTGGCGCTAAACCGGACAAAACCAGACAAGAGTGTATTGTAAACGGATAGAGGTGTATGTCAGGGCAAATAATAGCCGTGCCGATGATCTGTCGAAAGAAGAATTACAAAAAAGGCTGGAGGAAGATTATGAGCTGGATATTTCTGTAAGCAACAATAAAGTTACCGCTACCAGCGGCGGCTCTATAGCCGGCGATGCCATTGAAGGTGATCTGTATGCCCATACCTCCGGCGGAAACATTGCCTTAACCAACTGGCCGGCAGCCTGGAAACTTCCACCAGCGGCGGGGCAATAGATGTATCGCTGAAATCGCTGGGTCAATATGTAAGGATATCCAATTCGGGAGGAAATATAAATGTTGAACTTCCGAAAGACAAAGGGATGGACCTACGCATTCGCGGCGATAAGATCAGAACAGATAAGCTGAATAATTTCAGCGGCAATCTGGAAGAAAGAGAAATAAAAGGTCAGTTGAATGGAGGCGGCGTTAAAGTTGATATAGAAGCGGGAAGCGGAAGGATAAACCTGGCGTTCAAATAATAGTTGCGCCGCAATTCTTCAAGGGAAGAAATACATCACATTTTCCGCGGTAATTAGCAACGATAAATATCAGCAGAAAATATCATTTTTAGAAACTTCCCGATGAACAGCTAGATGGTATCGATAAACGATTTTTGTTATGCTTTCATTAACATTATTAATACGCTCAGACGTTTTTAAATAAATATTATTTATTTATTGCATCATTTTGCGTAACGCGCTACTGCCAACACGGCGTTATCATATAGGTTGGCGCCCTCTTGTCCATAAAGACCGCTTGTCCACATTGTCCTATTAGGGATATTTCCGTAAAAGCCGGTTGTCCATTTATATATTTCCAGTTTTACATAGTCGGCCTGGCCATTAGTATTGTTGATCGGATCGCCGAATGGAGGCGTTACAATCCACGGCATTTCGGTATAGGGGTCATTTGACTTTGAAAGTTTCACAAATGAGGCTGAGCCTGCGGCTGTCCATGCATCGAATACTGGGCTTTGCGCTGCGCTGCCGGAGCGGTAGTGTATAATCAGGCGCTGCCATTGGCCGGGGGCGGCAGGGAAGTTATAGAGGTAGGCGGGGCCGCTGCCATCCATTCGCTCCACATCCAGCCACAACTCTTTTCCGGCAGGAGAGTCGCCGCACCAAATCAGGCCTGCAGGGTTTCCGATGGTAGCTTCAGTCTGGTGTGTGTCCCACAAACCTACGCGATCCTGGTGGCCACCGCTATTCGACACATTCCATTCTGCGCCAAGCTTGAACGCCCATGCAAACCAGTAGTCATGACCATGATAAATCTTGAAATCGTCATACACGAATCCCGAACGGTTGCCCTGGTAACGCAGCGCATCACCCTGTTGAATAT
>JBDTVL010000274.1:0-4555 GCA_040007215.1 Flavitalea sp. | reverse complement strand
ATGTCTCATCAGGATTATTTGTCTTTCAGATTGAAACGCTGGTTTTCAGACATCCAGGTTTTCCCGCGCTGGAGAATTCTTAAGAAGGTTAATCTGCTTACATTCATACAAACTTTGCCGCATGTATAAAATGTTGTTACCGCTATTGATCCTTTTACAGTCTGCCATATTTGCCCAGACTCCCGAAGAAAAGTATGCTGCCGACCCCGCTTCAACAAAGCAGTCCGGGGTTCCGAAGGGAGAAACATTGAAGTTCAGCTTCTCTTCATCCGGCATTTTTCCCGGCACTTCCCGGGACTACTTGGTGTATATTCCGGCGCAGTACCGACCCGATAAACCCGCATGCGTATACGTAAGCCAGGATGGCATTCAGAATAATGCGCCTGTTGTATTTGATAACCTGATCAACAGTAAACAAATGCCGGTGACTATCGGCATATTTATTACGCCAGGCCGGGTAAAGGCCGCGAATGGAGAAGCCGCTATTGATCGAATGAACAGGAGCTTTGAATATGATGGTCTCGGTGATGCCTATGCGCGTTTTATTCTGGAAGAAATTTTACCTGAAGTGGAAAAACAGAAAACAACCGATGGAAGGGTCATTCGTTTATCGAAGAAGGGCAATGACCGCGCTATTGGCGGCGCTAGCAGCGGAGCCGTTTGCGCTTTTACTGCTGCCTGGGAGAAACCTGCTGAGTTTTCAAGAGTATTCAGCGCTATCGGCACTTATGTTGGATTACGCGGCGCCGACCGTTATCCCACGCTGATCCGTAAATATGAACCCAAACCTATCAGGATCTTTTTGCAGGATGGTTCCAATGACCTTAATATTTATGGAGGCGACTGGTGGAAGTCTAATGAAACTATGGAAAGGGCTTTGACTTTTTCGGGCTATGAAGTAAATCATGTATGGGGAGAAGGCGGCCACAGTGGAACGCATGCCTCTGCTATATTTCCGGAAGCCATGAGATGGTTATGGAAAGACTGGCCAAAGCCTGTAGCGAAAGGTGTTTCAAAGAATCAGACATTAACGGATATACTGGCCCCAGGTGAAGAATGGGAACTGGTTGGACAGGGCTATCGCTTCACAGAAGGAACTGCAGCTAATGCAAAAGGAGATGTTTTTTTTCAGGATATTCCCAATTCAAAAACCTATGTCGTTTCCGCGGCAGGTAAACTTGATTCTTTACGGATAGACGCCAAAAAAGCCAGCGCCACCTGCTTTGGCGCCGACGGTAATCGCTACGTAAGCGCAGGTGGAACAAAGCAGATCATCCGTTATGATAAAAATGAAAAGGAAACTATTCTTGCCGACAGTATAGCCGGAAATGATATGATCGTCGCCCGCAATGGCAATATATATGTCACCTCGCCCGATGGATTGCTGAAACCCGGCAAACTTTACCTGGTTCGACCCAATGGACAACAGGTAGTTATTGATGAAGGACTAAAATTTAACAACGGACTTGCCCTTAGCCCCGATCAGACACAATTATATGTAGCTGAATCGAATGCACACTGGCTCTGGGCATATAGCCTGCTGGCCGATGGAACGGTAGCCAACAAACAGCGTTTTGGATGGCTGCATTCGCCGGATACAGAAGAAAATGCCTGGGGAGATGGCGTTAAAACGGATAGTACAGGAAGGATCTATGTAGCATCGCGGTTGGGGATACAGGTGTTGGATCCAATTGGAAGGGTAAATGCGATCATTCCCGTTCCTTCAGGTCAGTCGTCCAATCTTTGCTTTGGCGGTCCGGGTTTTAACGTGATGTACGTATCCTGCGGCGATAAAGTATACAGGCGGAAACTGAAAATATATGGAGCAAATCCTTTCGACGCTCCGCGTAAACCCGCTATGCCCCGTCTATGATGGGCTTGCCGAGGATCAGCTCTAACTATAACATGCCGCGATGGTTCTGTTAAATTAGGGCCATTTGCGATGAACCTGGCTGCGCTGTGAACATATTGGCTTCCATTTTGTTAATTTTAGTATATGGAAACAACTATTGATACAGTGACTATCGCCCCTTCCGAAAGGATCGTTAAGGCTTATATCGATTACCTTTTAAATAACGGAGCAGCCCCGCCATCCGTATTTAAATTCTGTGATGAGCTTGGCATCAGTGAGGAGGAATTCTATAATTATTTCGGATCTTTTGAAGGTCTTGAAAGAGCCATATGGAAAGGATTTATTGAGCGAACGATCAATAAACTCAATGCCGACGAGCCGTTCCAGACATTCTCCGCACGGGAAAAATTACTTACTTTTTATTACGCTTTCTTCGAGGAATTGAAACAGGAAAGGAGCTTTGCGCTTTTACAACTGAAAAAGCATAGAAGCCTGGAACTTGTTCCCGATTTTCTGAAAGATTTTAAAGCTGTTTATATTTCTTTCGTAGATATCATCATTAATACCGGCAAGGCAAATGGAGAAATTGCCAGGCGCCCGCTGATCGATAAAAAATATCCTTCTGCATTATGGTTCCATATGGCTTTCCTGCTTGTTTTCTGGAAAGATGATAACAGCGCCGGCTTCGAAAGCACTGATGCCGCCATCGAGAAATCAGTTGGACTGGCTTTTGAATTTATTGGCAAGGGCGCTGTAGACTCTGTGATCGACTTTGCCAAATTCCTGTACCAGGCCAGGTTCAGGTAATATCATGTTCGCTAAAAAAGACAGATGAAAGAATTTGAGAAGATGCCGGTGACAAAAGTGCAAAGAGCTACGAAATTTGTTACTACAGGCGCAAAGATTGGTTCTAATTATCTGAAACATTACGCAAAGAAACTTGTCAATTCCGACCTGGGCAAAGAGCAGCTTCACGAAAACAATGCGAAAGATATTTATGATTCGCTGAGCGAGCTAAAAGGGAGCGCCCTTAAGGTAGCGCAAATGCTCAGCATGGATAAAAGTCTTTTGCCCCAGGCTTACCAACAACAGTTTGCCATGGCGCAATACAGCGCTCCGCCATTATCTTACCCGCTGGTGGTAAAAACTTTCAGAAAATATTTTGGAAAAACGCCTGATGAAATGTTCGATAGTTTTTTGCACCAGGCTTCCAATGCCGCTTCCATGGGTCAGGTGCATCAGGCAATGCTGAATGGTAAAAAGCTGGCCGTTAAAGTTCAATATCCCGGGATAGGCGATAGCGTGCGTTCAGACCTGGCCATGGTGAAGCCCATCGCGCTGACCATGTTCAAACTTAACCCGGTGGAGTATGATGAATTTATCCAGGAAGTGGAAATGCGAATGATGGAGGAAACAGATTATGTGCTGGAACTTAAAAGATCTATTGAACTGAGTGAAAAAACCAATCACCTTAAACATCTTGTTTTTCCAAAGTATTATCCTGAGTATTCGAGTCAGAAGATACTGACGATGGATTGGCTGGAAGGTAAACCGCTGGGTGATATTTTTGGCAAGCCGATGCCGGAAGGAACGGGTGATAAACTGGGTCAGGCCATGTGGGATTTTTATCACTACCAGATACACACGCTGAGGGCCATGCATGCCGATCCGCATCCCGGAAATTTTATTGTAACGCCGGATTATCAACTGGGCATTATAGATTTCGGTTGCGTTAAAGTGATACCCGAAACTTTCTACCATACTTATTTTAAACTGCTGGATCCTGAATTGCTGAACAATGAAACAGAAAAAGAATCGGTATTCTACAAGCTAAGGTTTATTCATAATGATGACAGCGCAGAAGAGAAACGATTTTTTATCGGCATCTTTACCCGCTTGCTGGAACTGCTGTCAAGGCCGTTTCGAGCTGAAACCTTTGATTTCTCCGATAAAAAGTATTTTGATGAGATGTTCAGTTTCAGCAAAGATCTTTCTTCGATGAAGGAATTCAGGAATTCTAAAAAGGCAAGGGGCGTAAGAGATGCCCTGTACATCAACCGTTCTTATTTTGGGTTGTATACTATGCTGCATGAGTTGAAAGCCAATATCAGTACTGGTTCGGTAGTTCACTCTGTTCCGGATTAAGGGGAGCAGACTTTTAATAATTGTCAATAGTAGCTGCCGATGAAATGCAGGATATATTTGCCTGTTATTTTCACAAATCCGTTTGCATTAAACTAACAGCTATCGGTTACCTTATATGCCCGTTGCCCCTGATGATCCATTTTTCGGTTACCAGTTTTTCCAGCGCGAAAGGCCCGCGGGCATGCAGTTTCTGAGTAGAGATGCCGATTTCTGCTCCCAGGCCAAATTCTTCACCATCGGTAAAACGGGTCGATGCATTGCTGTAAACGGCCGCAGCGTCAACATCGCGGATAAAGCGTTCGCAGGTTTTTTTATTTTCCGATACAATAGCTTCAGAATGTTTGGTGGAATACCTGGCGATATGTTCCAGCGCTTCGTCTATGCCGGAAACTATTTTTATGGCGCATTTGAGACTGATGAATTCTCTGCCGAAATCTTCCGGAGTGGCTTTTTTCAGGTATGGATAGCCTTTTAATAAAGTGTAGGCAGCAGGATCGGCAAATACTTCTACCTGGTATTTTTCAAATTCAGGTTTCAATTTACCAATGAAAGACGAAG
>JBDTVL010000273.1:0-4556 GCA_040007215.1 Flavitalea sp. | reverse complement strand
CTCTCAAACGCAGAATATCATTATCAGGGTTAATGAAACAGCTATTCCCACAAATCTTATCGCCAAAGTAAGGATTGAAAAAGATATCCGCCCGTATGCCGTGTCGCTGCCTAAACAATCGCTGCTGTCAGATGAAACGCAAAGCGTTTATTGGGTCATGAAATTGATCGACAGCATTACCGCCGTTAAAATACCGGTAACCAAGGGGCTTGAAATCGGCGACAGGGTGGAAATACTATCGCCTCAATTTTTGCTATCCGACAAATTCATACTCACCGGAAATTTCGGATTGACCGACACAGCCAGGGTCCGGATCATTCAGCAATAAAACATCATCGTGAACAATTTCTTTATCTCTCATAAGAATCCGCTGGCTGTTTTACTGAGCCTAATCATACTGGGAGGATTATTTGCATATAGTAAACTACAGACTTCCCTGTTTCCCGAGATCACTTTTCCGAAGATCAAGATCATTGCCGATGCGGGGCTTCAGCCTGTAGGCAAGATGATGGCAACCGTTACCAAACCGCTGGAAACGGCCATCAAACAGGTTCCCGATCTCCGCATGATCCGCAGCATAAGCAGTCGCGGAAGCTGTGAAATTTCTGCTTTCATGAACTGGAACAGCAATATCGATATTGCCCAGCAAAGGATAGAATCGAAGATCAATGAAATAAGAAACCTCTTACCTCCCGATGTAAATATCACTGTGGAAAGGATGAATCCTTCCATATTACCCGTAATGGGGTATTCTTTGGAAAGCAATACCCTCTCTCCTATCGAATTGAAACAATTAGCCACCTTTACCATTAAGCCCTTTCTGTCGCAGGTAGAAGGCGTTTCGGAAATAAGAATAACAGGCGGCAAAACAAAAGAATACTGGCTTCAGCTCAATGTCCGAAAGATGAGCTCTTTTTCTATAACTCCGGAGATGGTTAGCGCAGCAATGGGGCAGACAAATTTCATCAGGTCGAATGGATTTCTGGCAGACTATCACTACCTCTACCTCACCATCACAGACGCCACTGTTCACAACAAAAACGATCTGTCTGAAATAGTCATTAAAAATGACGGGAAACGAATTGTACTGTTACAGGATATTGCTGATATTGAAGTAAAAGAAGGCATTGAATTTATTAAGATCAATGCTAATGGCAAAGACGGATTACTCGTAGCCGTTATAAAACAACCCAATGCCAACCTGGTATTGCTTTCCAGGAAGATGGAAGCCAGGATAGAAGCGCTTAGAAAAATTGTACCAAAAGAGGTAAAGATCAAACCTTATTATGTGCAGGCCGATTTTGTCAATGATTCTATTGGCAGCGTAACAGATAGTTTGCTGGGTGGCCTCGGCCTTTCCATACTGGTAGCCATCATTTTTCTCCGGTCATTAAAAGCCAGCGCCACTATCCTGATCACCATTCCCATTACTATCTGCCTTACCATACTGGTATTATATGCGATCGGTTATACTTTAAATATTATGACCCTCGGCGCTATTGCCGCCGCTATCGGATTGATCATCGATGATTCCATTGTTGTAGTTGAACAGATACATCGCACGCATGAAGAACATCCCAGCGAACCAGGCCCTTCACTTGTGCAAAAAGCAATACGATATCTGTTTCCCGCAATGATTGGTTCATCTATGAGTACCATTGTGATCTTTATTCCCTTTCTTTTCATGACAGGGGTTGCAGGATCTTATTTCAGCGTGCTCACCAATACCATGCTTATAGCGCTGATCTGCTCTTTCTTTGTAACATGGATAGGTTTACCAGTTATTTATTTACTGTTATCGGGAAAAAAAATCAATGTAAAAATTCAGGAGCCGGAAAAACCAGTTTCCGTAAGCCGACAGAAATGGATTTCCTTTTTTATCTTTCGCCCTTATATCAGCATCATGCTGATGATCGTATTGGCTTTATCCATTTTCCTGCTGCTACCCCGATTACAGACAGGTTTTTTACCGGAGATGGATGAAGGAAGTATTGTGCTGGATTATTCCTCTCCGCCTGGCGCTTCGCTGGAAGAAACAGACAGGATGCTGAAGGAAGCAGAAAAAACATTCCATGATATCCCGGAAATAGCCGCCTACTCGCGCAGAACAGGAACGCAAATGGGGTTCTTTATTACGGAACCTAACAGGGGCGACTACCTGATCCAGTTAAAAAAGAAAAGAAGGCCAACAGAAATCGTCATAGAAGATATGCGTCGCCGGATAGAAAGCACACAACCTGCGCTGCGTATTGATTTCGGACAGGTGATCGGCGATATGCTGGGCGACCTGATGACCTCCGTTCAGCCGGTTGAACTAAAAATATATGGTAATAATCAACAAACTCTTAACGATCTTTCGAAGCGGGCGGCAGCTATTATTTCCAATGTAAAAGGAACCGCCGATGTATTCGATGGAATCGTTATCGCTGGACCATCCATATCTATTCATCCCAAATATGCGGCGCTGGCGCAATATGGACTTACTCCCGCCAGTTTGCAATACCAGCTTCAGACTTCCCTGGAAGGAAATGTAGTAGGCAATCTGTTTGAAAAAGAACAATACTCCACGGTAAGACTTATTTATCCCGGCAGCCGGAAACTGACCAGCGCGGACATCGGCAAACTACAGGTGTTCTTACCCGATGGACGACTCAAACCTATTGATGACCTGGCCTCCGTGACTATTAATGCAGGCGATGCAGAGATCCAACGGGAAAACCTGCAATCGATCGGCGTGGTAACAGCAAGACTGGAGAACAGGGATCTTGGAAATGTGATCAGCGATATACAAAGGGATATTAAAAGCGACCTTATTCTTCCAACAGGTTATCATATCGAGTATGGAGGATCTTATGCCGATCAGCAGCAGTCTTTCAGGGAATTACTGTTGATCCTCGGCGCGGCCATCCTGCTGGTATTTTCAGTGATCCTGTTTCTGTTCAGGCATATCGGGGTAGCATTGCTGATCCTGCTGATAGCTATACTGGGCATATCGGGCAGTTACCTGGCGCTATGGCTAACCGGAACTGCGCTTAATGTTGGTAGCTATACCGGAATTATTATGATCGTAGGCATCATCAGCGAAAATGCCATTTTTACTTTCCTGCAATTCAGGGAGTCGCTGCACGAAAAATCGGTCGATGAATCTGTTATATATGCTATCTCCACTCGTTTGCGTCCTAAACTAATGACAGCGCTGGGCGCAATCATTGCGCTGATGCCCCTGGCGCTGGGTATTGGCGCAGGCGCTCAACTGCACCAACCGCTGGCGATTGCTGTAACAGGGGGATTTATTATAGCCCTCCCGCTGCTGTTAATTGTTCTTCCCAGTATGCTCAGGCGCCTATATAAAAAGCCTTCTTACCAGGTATAAACGTCAAAGAAAAACAATAATATCGGTTACATATAACCAGTATATCAATCATTGAATTTTACCACCTCGAAATCCGAGGCCTTAACTTCTCCAAGCCTCCTTAAAACATCATTATCCCAACGTTCATCAGGCGCACCGCTGATATACATATTCGATCCTACATCGGCCAGCATCAGTCCATATTTTTTCATGGCCTTAAGTATCACCTGCAGGTTGGCTGGAAAACCGCTGATATCGAAACCGGCTTTCAGCCTGATCCTGGCACCGAATGGCAGAGAGTAAACGCCGCCTGTACTATTCACTTTATGTCGTGCGGGCGAAATATAGGCAGATTTTATATTGGATTTATTCAATGTAAAACGTATGGCATGATCAATCTCTCCTTTTACTATTTCATCATATCGTACAAGCCCCGGAAATATAGGCAGACCGGCGGCATCAGCCGATGTCCATCCTTCCTGGCGGAGCTGATTCGAATTTAAATGGAACACAGCCCCTCCCGAAGCTTCCCAATGATCGCCGCTTACGCTGGCATTATACAACTCATATAACATATTATTTTCTTTATCTACCGCTATCACATGACTATCGCCCTGCCCATTGCCTTCAATCGGCGTATTCAGCGGAATTGGATAAGGACCTGCATCGCTTTCATCGCCATAATTATCATCATAATCATTACCGCGAAAAACGACATTCACTTTTTGCCGGGAACCGCAAACTACGGTAAAGGGAATGCCAATAGGCGCATCATCCCATAAACCACTGCCAAAATCCGCTTTCAGACCTACACTTTCATATGCCGATAAAATATTATCACTGTAAGGATCTTTTAATGCACCCGAGATATCCTGGTTCCAGGCATTATCCGTTGGAAAGATGGCCATTGGTTCCGCATCGGATATCTGCGCCTGGCATTCATTATTACCGCCTTCGTGATTAACAGGATCATGATTTCCCTTTTTGGAACAGGAATTGAAAATAGAACCAGAAAGCAGAAGGAACAGAAGTACAGGGGTAAGGTTTTTCATGTGCTTGGATTTTGACGATTCTGAACGGATAGATACTAACAATATGCGTAAAAAAACCCATTTTTACAAGCCGGAGCCTTATAGGCAGCTGGCTTCGCGCAATATCAAAGAGCGCCTCTCCTATTTTATCGTATGAGATATCTGCTTACAAG
>JBDTVL010000272.1:0-4573 GCA_040007215.1 Flavitalea sp. | reverse complement strand
AGAATAATGCGAGGCAGAATACAAATATGTTAGTAGTCTTCATAATATCTACTATTTAATATGCTTAAAAAGTAACGTTTAATTTAACGCCTACTGGAATAGCCCAGGGGGTTACATTATATCTTTCAATACCCTGTTTGAATTGCACGCCGCCCTGTGTATTAGTAGTGGGCTGGTAGGCATTTTCAGGATCTATACCAATTTTAGCGGCAGTCCATAACATAATGTTACGGCTATATACCGAGAAGCTCGCATTTTCAAATCTCAGCGATTTGGCAAGTCTTGCAGGCAATCCGTACGACAAAGACACTTCTCTCATTTTCAGGTAAGAGGCAGAGAACAAAGTTGTTTCTGCAAAGTCCCATGGATTAGCCGCTGCATAGGGAAGCGGTAAGGTGGCATTTACATTTGATCCATCGGCATTAAGCACATTTTCGCCGAGGTTTTCTGCATACCCGGTAGGATTTCCCTGTGCATCATATCCTGTTGCATAGACCCCTGGAATAAACAACCCGCCATAAGGAAGTTTGATACCGCTGAATTCAAACGGATAGCTGGTACGTTCAGGCGTTGGCCATCCTACGCGAGGAAAATTACCATCGTGTATTTTAACCAGTTCATCAGCATTGGCTACGAGATAATCACGCAGCTCTTTACCCGTCATTGTTCCGGCATTGATGAACCTGCCAAACTGCAGCGAAGCCCTGCCATCTTCCATGCCATATCTATAAGTCTGCGATACAAACTTGCCGCCGTTTCTCCAGTCGAAAGTCATATTCAGCGTCCAGTTCCTATACGATAAGGAAGTTTGCATGCCCAGAATAAATTTGGGATTGAAATTTCCTATTTTATTTTTTGTGTTATTGGCTTCAATAGCCGACCACTTGGCTCCTCCATCGGAGAATTCCAAAAGCGGGTATCCATTATAGGGAGAACTCTTATCCTCTACCACGCGAACTCTTGGTCCGTAAATATCGCCGATATCTTCGCCAACGTATGTGCGGGCTTCCGCTTTAGCGTCCGACCAGAAGAAGAAGTATGGTTGTTCATTAGCCAGTTCCATTACCTTGGTTCTGTTCCTGGTATAGTTGGCGCTGATATCCCAACGGAAATTCTTAGTCAGTACCGGCGTACCGCCAAGCGTAATTTCAACGCCCCTGCTTCTTAACAAACCGGCATTAATGTTTTTGGAACTATACCCGCTGGATGGAGGAAGCTGGGTATTGAAGATCTGGTTCTTGTTATCGATCACATAACCTGTAGCCGAGAAACGTAAACGGTTACTGAGTAAAGCCACATCAACTCCCGCTTCATAAGAAGTGGCTATTTCCGGCTTCAGCGTTGGGTTAAGCAAAGTGCCTGAAGAACCAAGCCTGGGAACATCACCCCAGGGACCCGCATTATCCAGCACGGTACGGTAACTGTAAGGACTTGCATCATTACCCGCCATGGCAACGCCTCCGCGAAGTTTGATCAGGTTAATATTTTTGGAGGTCAAACCGGCAATCTCGTTAACCAGAACGCTTAAAGAAGTAGCGGGATAAAAATAAGACTTCGCATCAGGCAGTGTGCTTGACCAGTCGTTACGTCCTGTTATATCCAGGTAAACCATATCCTTGTATCCCACAGTGGCCATGGCATAAAGACTGTTAACCTGTTTCTTATAGGAGTAACTGTTAAAATCCAGATTTGCGGGAAGAATATTCTGAATGGTGAATACGCCGGGAACAATTAAACCTGTTCCGCTTTTTGTGGCGGTATTCGATGAATTTCCACTCTGGTTGCGGATGTTACCGCCCGCAGAAATGGATAAGCTGAAAGCGGCGATATCTTTTTTATAAGTAGCCAGGAATTCAGCGTTGGTTTCGAGGTTCTTCGAATTATTGATACCATACGATCCGCGGGGATCATTGGTATAACTGTTGGAAATTCTTGTTTCTCTTTTTTCTCCTAAGTTATCCAGGCCATAACGAAGCATCAAACTAACGGCGGGGGTTATCTGCCAATCGGCTTTTATGTTTCCATATACCCTGTCGCGTACAAAAGAGTTATTGACCTCGTTGGCCAGGAAATAAGGATTATTGTATTCCCCATCGTATTGTGTGCGCTGCTGAAGTCCTTCCTGACCTGGTTCCCAGTAATCTTTCAGATCAAGTATATTGATATGGGGCGATACATAATAGGCCCACTGCAAAGGATTTGTTCCTCTTTCGCCGGCAGGCCGGTTATTGGAATTGTTACGGCTGAAATCGATATTGGTGCTGATGCGAAAATTTTTGGTCACCTTAACGCCCGAATTAATATTCAGGGTATTCCTGAACAGATCGGCATTAGGAATGATTCCCTTATTGGTCATGTTAGCATAAGAAATGCGGTAGTTGATCGCTTCTGTATTTCCGGCAAGGGCTACGCCATTGGTAGAAGTTATGCCTGTCTGCACAAAATTCTTTACATTATTCTTATAGGAAACAAGCGGTATAGCTACTTTGTCGCCATTTTCATCGGTAGGACTGTTCCACTGCACGGCATTATATCCCCTGTCCAGTTCTCCTCCGAAAGTAGCGCCTACATTTTCCTGTATCAGGCCGCCAAATGGATCGGTGAGCGGGTTGCCGGATAATTCAGCCGGTATAGCCGAGAACTGTCCCGAACCATATTTGGTTTGCCATTCAAGGAATTTGTAAGGTTTTTCAAAAACAGTGCTGGAGTTAACGGATACGCTGATCTTTTTTAATCCTTTGCCTGTTTTTGTAGTGATCAGCACCACGCCATTACCTGCGCGAGATCCGTACAAGGCAGCGGCGCTGGGGCCCTTGAGTATGGAAACGCTTTCCACATCGTCGGGGTTGATACCGCCGATGGCGTTGCCGTAATCGACCCGGTTATCATCGCCTATCTGGCTGATATTGTTCAGCGAATTGGCAACGGGTACGCCATCAATGACAAATAGGGGCTGGTTATCATTATTCAATGAAGTAGCTCCGCGAATGATCATACTCACCGAAGACCCTGCGCCTCCTGTCTGATTGATCGTTACGCCGGCAACCTTACCCGACATAGAGTTCAGTACATTTTCCTGGGCAACCCTGTTAATCTCTTTACCATTCACCTCTTCTACCGAATAACCCAATGATTTTTTATTTCTTCCAATACCCAGGGCCGTTACTACAACGCCTGAAAGTTCGGAGCTGCTATTTTCGAGCGTTACATCCAGTTGCGATCTGCCGCCAATACCTATTTCAACGGTCTTGTAACCGACAGAACTGAATACCAGTATGCTGTTGGAGCTTTTTACATTAAGAGAAAAACCGCCATTATTATCGGTGGTTACGGCATTAACCCGCCCTTTTTCTGTTACGGTTACGCCGGCCACTCCGCCGTTCGCATCCTTTACCGTTCCCCTGATCAGGAAATCGATATAGGCTTTTGTCGCTGACGACCCTGAATTACCGGCCACAACGGCGGTAACAGGTAATGGGTTATTCAACCCTGCCATGTCCTGGGCATTGGCCGGGATTGAAACCACCGCCAGCAGGTAAAAAGTTAACAGCCGGATAAAGAAGGAAACTTTTCGCATAAGCGTGCTTTGTCAGTTTTTAAAAATGGTAGTCAATGTTTCAATACTATTGCTTTTCGAGCAGGAGATTTACCGGTAGATTGGCATCAACTTCGGCTATGTAAATAGTCAGACCGATACTCCATTCAGTGGCGGTAATAAAATTAGTCCAGTAAGGCGCCGTTTTATTATCGGAGGAAGTAAGCCTCATCACAGCATCGTAAATTTCGAGTTGCCATTTACCCGCATTCCCGGCATTGGGCAGCATCAGTTCCGTACAACCTGTAATAGCATAAGAATTGTCGTTATTAAACGTGTAGGTATTGTCCTGTGTGCAATCGATCATTGGTCCTGACAGAGGAAGATACCCGGTAAGATTATAAACGCTGAACCCTACCGGCAACTGCTGGCCTCCAAAATCAATAGGATAGCCCAGTACAAGATCTTTTTGTTTCCAGGTGCCTTTTACCCAGCCTAGCTTGGTAGCCGATACATCTTCATCGGTTTTAGCATCGTCTTTTTTACAGGCGGCAGACAATAAGGCCATGCAAAGAAGCAATGGCAAGAATTTCGAGAAGCGAAATATTCTCATATGCATTTTGTTGAGGAAACATGAACAATCCGGTGAATGTATAAGGCCTGCAAAAGCCCGAACTTGATAAAGAGAGCAATTCCCCCTAACCATACTCAGCTTTTAAAAAAATATTTTTCAAAAGCCTGAATGTTAAGCGTAAATGAATAATCGAAGTCGAAACTTTGATCTTACTATGGGTTTTCCTGCTCAAAATAGGAGCCCCTGGACTTACTATTCATCGTTGTTCGCCCTTTTCAGCGTAGAAACACCTTCAGGAGAAACGCTTATGCATATTAGGAAACGCGCCATGTGCATGAATAGCCATCCAGGCAAGAACCGCCAGTACGGCAAGCGCAATAAAAAGCAGACCAGCCCATTTACCGCCATTCAGCCCCCGATCGGAAAAACCGGGACGTATTTTTTTAATGAAGGCGAATATAACT
>JBDTVL010000271.1:0-4578 GCA_040007215.1 Flavitalea sp. | reverse complement strand
CGGAAGCCCCATACGCGGATGCATAACAAATCCGTAAACGCCATGCGCTTCGAAATCAGCGATCTGCCTGACCAGCTCTTCATCTTTAAGCGTATCATTCCAGAACCAGAAAGGCAATACCGAAAATTCACGCGGCGGGTCTTTGAATGGATTCTGCGCTGCAGCGCTACCGATGCATACCGAAAAATACAGGCATACTATGACCCCTTTGAATAATTGATTCAATGTCTGTTTCACTTGTAAAGATTTTAAAATGTCCAGTGCACGATTCTTTGAGGAATTGCAGATCGCAGGGATCGTCCTGCGATCTGCCAAAAAACTACCGAACAAATACCGCTGAATAATGATGGCTTTTCATAAACAAGGCAAGCCGGATCAATACCCTGGGTTTTGGGTGTACAATCCTTTTTTTACATCAATCTCATTGGCAGGGATCGGGTATATAATATAGTTAGGGATCACCTCGTCGATAAGGCCAAAAACATCTTCCGCAGCTATCCAGGTATTCATCTTTTCAACGATATCAGGCGTACGCGCCAGATCAAACCAACGAAGGCCCTCGCCGGCAAATTCTTTTCGTCTTTCCTCCATCAACTGCTCAAAGGTTACCGATACCAGCGGATCCAATCCGGCGCGCGCTCTTACCTGGTTAACTATTTCATCCGCATCATTCTGCGTTCCGGGAGTTCCGCCTTTTATAATGGCTTCGGCCTTCATCATTAAAACATCGGTATACCGCATTACCGGAAAATTAATGCCCCAGTCAGCATTTACAGGAACTTTGGCTGCATCTACAAATTTCACCATGATCCTGATGTCTACAAAATTTCCGCTTTCTGTATACCCTTCCTGTATGATAAAGTTTCTCCTTACATCCGATGGATCATAGCTATTAAAAAGATCATTGGATACCTGCACATTCTGTGGTTTACCGCTAAGATTTGCGGCAGCGATACTTCTGAAATATCCTTCGCTGAGCAGATCTCCAGGATAACTGTTTCCCAGGCCTATCTGGTTAACGAGTTGAACGTCGAATAAAATGTCGGGGTTATTCTCATTGGTATAAGAGAATACAGACGCATAATCAGCCACCCATGTCCTTGCCGTGATCTGGTTAACCAGTTCAATGACTTTATTATATTCGTTAGTTTCCTGACCCGCCCCTTCTATTCCATGTTTAGGACCTGATCGCGTTAAATAAACATCGGCCAGCAAGCCCCTTGCCGCATCTTTTGTAGCCTTTCCTGTAAGCGCTGCATTCTCTGGCAAGAGGGAGATCGCGGTTTCAAAATCACTGATCACCGCTTCATATACTTCCGAAACAGAACTACGGGGAACATCGAGGGCCTGTTGCGCATCTAACGTTGTGGTAATGACCGGCACGCCTCCAAAAAACTTTAATAAAGTAAAGTGATAAAGTCCTCTGAGAAACTTTAATTCTCCCTCCATACGGTCTTTCATGGCGTTGTCTGTAATGACGCCATTATCCAACTGTTCCAGCGTGGTATTGGTACGCATGATGCCCGTATAGATATCGCTCCATACGCTTTTAATAAAACCCAGGCTGCTGATACTCGATTTAAAATGGTTAATGGGTTCAAAATCTCTTGCGCCATCCATCACCGCATATAAATTATCCGATCTTGTTTCAGATAACCGCAGCAACCATAAAGGGTAATTTTTAAGCGATGAATAGGCGCCATTGATGGACTGCTCAAAATCGCTTACGCTATTATAAAAATTATCTACTGATAAACTGGAGATCGGTTTTATCTCTAACTGTTTCTCACACGATAAAAAAGAAAAAACGAGGAATGACGATATGATTAATGTAATGATTTTCATTTTCCTGATCTTTTGGAATGACTAAAAGGTTACGTTAAGCCCAATGATAATAGACTTTGGCAAGGGGAAAGCGCCATAGTCTTCTCCAGAAGTGTTTACCGCCTCAGGATTGAACCCTCCGAGATATTTATCAGCGCCAAAATAATTTTCCATAGCTGCATATACCCGTATTCCCTGCACCAGTTTTTTGCGCAGTTGATTTCCCAGATCATATCCAAGCGTGATATTCCTGATCCTCCAGTAATCATTCGGATATAGCCAATCCGTATTTTTGATCCTTCCAAAGGTTGAATAAGCCTTTCCTCTTTTTCCTGCGCCCGGATCTTCGGCAGATCTCCAGCGATCCCTGTAAAATCCTAATGGATTATCGAGGAAATCCATTCCCGTTCTATCCTGGCTTCTTCCAAATATCGAATACACTTTTCCGCCCCACTGCCCCTGCACATTCACGCCAAGATCAAAACCCTTATACCTTACTTTAGTAGCGAACCCCCAGGTATAATCCGGGTTAGGATGACCAGAGAGTATCCTGTCGGAAGCTCCGATCTTTCCATCATTATCTGCATCAAAGTATTTAGGATCTCCTTCCTCCTCTGTATTCAGCATAGCAACGCCTTTCTCAATATCTTCCTTACTGAGTATGCCAATCTGCTGCACTACGAAGATGGAATACATGGGCTGTCCGATTGTAAGAATATTGTGCGTGATATCAAAACTTCCCCCATAAATAGGCGCATCATTTGGGCCTAACTTTTTAACCTTGTTGGTGAAATGGCTAAGATTAAGAGATGCATCCCACTTAACAGGACCGTTGGTGATTATTTTACCGCCTACTTCAAGTTCCCATCCCTTATTCTGTATCTCACCGATATTTGTTGCCGCCACGCCAAAACCTGTCGTTGCAGGAATAGGTATGGACAATAACAGTGAAGTATTTTTCTTTACATAATAATCGTAGGTTACTTCTATCCTGTTTTTCAGCAATCCCATATCAATTCCCACATCTACCATTCTGGATTCCTCCCATCCAAGATTGGGCTTCGCCACATTTGAAGGAACAAGTCCCGGAGCGCTAACGCCTCCATAGCTGTAATTGGACAAGCCCAGGCTGGCCACATCTTCAAAATCGCCAAATCCGTTATTCCCTGAAATGCCCCAACTGGCGCGAATCTTTAAATCGCTGAGTCCGCGTATTTCAGGCATAAAGCTTTCTTTGGTAACTCTCCAGCCCACAGAAGCGGCAGGAAAAACGCCCCATTTGGTATTTTTTCCAAACCTCGATGAAGCGTCGCGTCTTACAGAGGCCGACAATAAATATTTATCGGCAAAACTATACTGAACCCTGCTGAACATGGACGCCAGCACATTTTTCGTTTTTGTAGTATTCGACGTCAGCGCTATGTTCCGCGCATTATTCAGGGTTTGCACCACATCATTATTAAAACCGCCATTAGAATAAATACCCCAGTTGAGCCGGCTAAAAGACGAATAAGAAACCCCGGCTACAATAGAAATATTATGCTGGTCATGGATAAGCGTATGGTAGGTCAGGGTATTTTCATTCACAAAATTCTGGCTCCTGTAACCCTGGAAATTACCTGAAGCGTCCACCCCGGGCGTATTTGCCCGCGATTGGATACTTCCGGAAACAGACGATGGTCTGAAGTATTCATATTGATTGTCTACATTATCGAGGTTCAGCGTTGACCGGGCAGTTAATCCTTTAAAAAGCCTGTATTCGCCAAAGATGGTAGTGAGCGTTCTGAATCTTTTTGTTTCTCCTTTTACATTTTCCGCAATACCCACCGGACTGTTCACCTGCGAGATATAAGGATTGTTTCCACCTATATCAAAAACATTATTATAATATCCTGATGATTCTTCATCAATCGGCGCCAGGGTAACCGAAGCCATGGCTATATTATCCTTTCCTTCAATACCCGGATTATTGGTAATGGAATAAGAAGGATTGATATTCAACCCGAATTTCAATTTAGCGCTGGCCTGCACTTCCACATTCATCCTGGCTGAATATTGTTTATAGTTTAGTCCTATTGCTGTTCCGCCATTATTCTGGTGATCTCCGGAAATATAATATTTAATGAAATCATTGCCGCCGGTAGCCGAAAGCGTATAGTTCTGCAACAGGCCGGTCTGGAATATCCTGTCCTGCCAGTCGAGCGGCATCAACGTTCCATATCCCGGCTCAAACCATCTTGGATCAGGAATCTGGGAAGGATCGAATGAACCGATATTTGCTTCCCGTATAGCAGCATTGTCACTGGCCGATCTTCCTGTTCCGCCCGATAAATATTTTGCATTCAGCATTTCCACAGCGCGATCTACCCATTCTGCCGTATTCAGGATATCCAGTTTCTTTGTTACCCTGGACCACCCGATATTGGTATTGAAATTTATTTTTGCCTTTCCTTTGGAACCCGTTTTAGTGGTGATCAACACAACGCCGTTGGAAGCCCGTGAACCATATATGGAAGCGGCGGAAGCATCTTTAAGCACTTCAATGGAAGCAATATCATTCGGACTGATATTATCGAGGGGATTGCCATTGGAAAAATCTCCTGATGTATTCTGACTGGCGGTTTCGATAGGAAAACCGTCTATCACATACAGCGGCTCATTATTGGCGCTAAGCGATCCCGTTCCCCGGATATTGATGGAAAATCCCTGGCCGGGAATACCGCTTGTTTGTTTCACCCGTACGCCGGCAATCTG
>JBDTVL010000270.1:0-4617 GCA_040007215.1 Flavitalea sp. | reverse complement strand
GAAGCCATCGCCAACGGGTATAGCCTATGATCCCGTTGTGGCTAAAGGAATGAATGAATCGGAGAAAATTGTTTTTTCCGGAACGCTGGAAACGGTTGCATGGGAAAACTCCAGGCTGATAAAAGACAATATAGCGAAGGAAATAAAAAAATTAAAGCAGCTTCCGGGCAAGGATATGGCAATTATGGGTAGCGGAACTATTGTAACGCAACTGGCTGAACAGGGTTTAATAGACGAGTTCCAGCTGATGATCGATCCGGTAGCGCTTGGAGAAGGAACCCCGATCTTCAGTAAGATAAAGAAGAAGCTTGACCTTACCTTACTTAGCGTAAGGACATTTAAAAGCGGAACCATATTGTGCTGTTATGCCCCGGCAAAATAAATTGTCAATAAATAGCAAAACGCCATCCTATTATTTAATATAAAAGAATTTTATGACCAGTGAAGTATCTGATAAAAAAGAATTGTTACCGGCCATTCATGCCGCCATAGAGGAACTGCTGAATCTGCTATCTCCGCTTGACAACAAAGCGATCAATACTGTTCCTTACCAGGACAGCTGGACAGCAGGACAACTCCTTCGTCATGTAACCAAATCCATTGACGGTATAGACCAGGCCTTGCTCACGACCGGGGAACCGGCAGGCAGAGCTCCTGATAAAAGAATAGAAGAGCTGAAAAAAATATTCCTCGACTTTTCACATAAAATGAAATCGCCTGATTTTATAATACCCGAAGATATTTTCTATGAAAAACAGGTCGTTGCCGAAGAGTTGCATTCCGCGGAAAAGCGCTTACTGGAAGCCGCCGGCAATGCGCCGTTAACCGAAATGGTGAATAGTCTTCCGCTTGGTCCTATTACTAAACTGGAGCTCCTTCATTTTACATTATTTCATACCCAACGGCATCTTAATCAGATGAAAAAGATCAGAGAAGCTTTAAGCCATCTCACTTCGTCATAAATTCAAAACTAATGACGCCGTAAGAATCAGGTTTACTATTGTCCGCTGGCGAGATGGTTCCTGTTAAAACGCCTTTATCATTTTTCGCGATAACTATCTTCCTCCAGGAGTACGCCCCTTTTTCATAGTTAAACGTTTCGCCATCATCATCATACAATTTGTACTCAGCGGTTTTTTTGCCGTAATGACGAATAACAAGATCTGATTTTCCTGATGTTTCCGTAATGGCTGCCATGGGAATAATGCCTCCATCTCTTACAAAAACGGGAATATTATCAAGGTTGGAAAACACTTCAATGATGTCTTCTTCACCCGCTAATTTCCCGGTATAAAAGTCGTACCATTTACCTTTCGGCAAAATTACTTTCCGGCTTTTGTCGCCCGCAAACAACGGCGCTACCAGTAGTTGATCGCCAACCATAAACTGGTCTTTCATTTCCTGTTTAACAGCCAGGGCATACGGGTTTTCGGTAGAACTCAATTCACCGGTTATATTTTTATCTTCTGAACTAAAACCATCTAACAGGTTCATAGCACGGATCGGAGGCCTTCCATAAAAAGAGTATTCTGCAAAACAGGTATATAAATAAGGGATCAGCGCCATTCTAAGACGGGCAACATCATTCACCTGTTTCTCTACTTCCGGGAATGACCAGGGTTTTGTTCCGTCAGACCAGGCATTGAGCATGGCCAACGGAGAAAAACAAACCGTTTGCATTCTCCTGAGCCATTCTTCAGCGCTGGGTGAACTTCTTACTTCCGGCGTCCATAAAACGCCGATAAAAGAACTGTTGATTAGCGCCGTGATAAAATCCCGGTGACTGTAATAATCGTTATAAATCACATAAGGAAAAGATACCCCTCCCGCATTGGACGACCTGACCAAACCGTAAGTGCGCTTATTCTGCGCATGATATAATTTGGCGGTCATTTTCTGCATCATCAGCCCATAGGTTTGCCGCATTTGTTCCGCAGGAATTTTAGAAGGGAATCGGGTTACATCGGGCCACAGCCATTCATCATATCCATCATTTTCATCCATCTTAAAACCACTAACGCCAATTTCTAATAAACCGGTTTTCAATTGTTCACCAACAATGGAATTGGCAGCTTTCAATCCGTAGTCGGGAATATAACCATCCCATACCGTATGAGAGGCCGTATAAGGCATCAGCTTTTTAATAAGTTTAGAGCCGGGAGATATATAGGGATTGATCCATAGGTTAACCCGCACATCCTGTTCTTTCAGCTTAGCTATAAAATCCTTTGGCTGCGGAAAACGACCCGGATCCCATTCATAGGTGCAGGGATAAGATCTCGTCTGCCAGCCAGGTTCAAGCCCTATTACTGAAAGCGGAAACTGATGTTTTTTAAAATCCGCCACTTCTTTCAACACATCGTTGTCGCTGTATAAAGTTGGGGTCCTGTGCCAGAAACCAAGCCCCCATTTAGGAGGCAGACAACCGCCGCCATTATAAAGATTGAACCTGCTTACTGCATCAAGGGCAGTGGGGCCGCCAAACACGGTGAGCTCAATACCCTGAGCCGGAACTAACATTTCTACATTATCCGAATATGGATTGGCTGTCCAGTTAGTATCGGTATTTCTATCCCTCGGCGTTGCAGGTGTTTTAGCATCCCTGCGTACCGCCGTTCCCACCCATACATCTATATAACGGGCCGAGTTGATAAAAACGCCATACCCTTTGGACGATACATAAAAAGGAACCGGGGCATGCGTACGACCATTATCCTGTCCGCCATAATGATCCACATGAAGCCGCATAATTCTGCCCCGCTGCTCTACCGTTTTAAAATTTAAACCTAAACCATAAATTTTTTCACCTTTAGCAAGAGGGAATTTCAGATACGTTTTCCCATCCATGATCACCGCTTCAATATCAGCTTTATCCAAAGGAAAGCTAACTTCATTCATATTTTTGATGGCCTGCCATTTTGGAGGAACCGCACCAATTGTAGAAAAATTTATTTTTTCCGGGTGGCCAATCTTTGCGGTCCACACGCCAGCTCCTTTTTTGCTCCAGTTTACTGACGCCTGTTGAGCCGATACATCATTAAAGAACAGAAACGAAAAAGCCAGCAGGTATAAAAAAACCGACCTAAGGAATATGGTGCAGTTAGTCATTGGCGTATGATAATTGTATAATGGTTTATTACTATTTTTTTTTGCTTACCATATTCTTTCTAAGAATCATTCCCCATTTTCTCAGCGCCTCAATAACTTCATCAAGGGAATCGCTTTGCGGCGTTAACTCATAAGTGATCTTAACAGGATGAGTATCCAGCACTTTTCTTTTGACCAGCCCATTTATTTCCAGGTCGCGCAATTCCCTGGAAAGCATCCGGTCTGTAATGCCATGAACCTCCCTGGCTATTTCGCCATAACGCTTTTCTCCAAAAGAAAGGGCTATAATAATAGGCAATTTCCACTTGCCATTCAAAATATCCAGGGCATCCCTTACCGGCTTTAAAATGGACTTACATTCTTCAGGTTCTTTTATTTTTTTAGCCATGCCATCAATTTACTATCATGAAGTATAGCGCTATACTTTTGTATACTACTATACAAAAGTAAGTTATTATCTGTAAATTTGCACAGTGGACGAAAATGGGTACGGGCTGTTCAAACCCTTTTACGTTGCCGACTTTACTTTACCGATACTAAGATAATTTAAATATACACCATGGAAATAGGCATTGATAGTTTTGCTGCAGCAAGTATAGGCGTTGGAGAAAACCGGGCTAACAACAGTATGATTGCGCTGACGCAATTGCTGGAAAGAATTGAAAGAGCGGACCAGGTTGGACTGAATATATTTGGCATTGGCGAACATCACCGCAAAGAGTTCCTGGATTCAGCGCCAGCTATTATTCTGGCTGCCGCCGCTGCCCGAACAAAAAATATCCGGCTTACCAGCGCCGTTACGGTGCTTAGCGCCGCAGATCCGGTGAGGGTATTCCAAAATTTCGCTACCCTCGACCTGATCTCCAAAGGACGCGCTGAAATGGTTGTGGGACGGGGATCTTTTATTGAATCTTTCCCTTTATTCGGCCTGAACCTGCAGGATTATGATAAACTTTTTATTGAGAAACTTGGCCTCCTGCTGAATATCCGCGACAATGAATTTGTGAACTGGACGGGGCAGTTTCGTGCGCCGCTCCGCGATCAGGCCATTTACCCCAGGCCATTACAGGAAACGCTTCCCATATGGATTGGCGTGGGAGGAACTCCCGAATCATTTGTCCGTGCCGGAACGCTTGGTTTACCATTAATGGTTGCTGTAATTGGCGGAGAAACGCATCGTTTTCGTCCGTTGATAGATCTTTACCGCGAAGCAGGAAAAAAAGCAGGACATGCTCCTGAAAAATTAAAAGTTGGATTGCACTCACTCGGGTATGTTGCGGCCACCACGCAGCTGGCCGTTGATGAATATTACCCGGGTTATGCAGTAACCTTTACGAAAATTGGAAAAGAACGCGGGTGGCCCCCGGTAACCAAAAGTCATTTTGATGCACAGCGTGGATTACGAGGGGCCTTCCTGGTTGGGGGACCGGAAGAAGTAGCCGAAAAAATTCTGCGGCATAGCGAAGCCCTGGGTGGCATTTCAAGAGTCACTTTCCAAATGGATAATGC
>JBDTVL010000269.1:0-4619 GCA_040007215.1 Flavitalea sp. | reverse complement strand
AATTAAAAAATGAACTGGGTTGGAAGCCTTCCGTTAATTTTGAAGAAGGGCTGGAGAAAACCGTAGACTGGTACCTTACCCATGAAGAATGGATAAAGCGCGTTACATCGGGTGATTACCAGCGCTACTACGATCAGCAGTACCATAAACGATAGAACACGCCGGCAAATTCTTTGCCTGCGCGCGGCGAGCCAGTAATAAAATTATTATTTCATGCCATTCACGCAAACAGGTCTTCCCGGACTGATCGTTGTAGAGCCATTGATCTTCGAGGATAGCCGCGGATATTTTTTTGAAGCCTACAATGAAGAAAGATTCTTTTCCGAAGGGATTAAAATTTCATTTGTGCAGGATAATCAATCTCGGTCATGCTATGGCGTTATACGCGGTCTGCATTACCAGAAACCTCCGCATGCGCAGAGTAAACTGGTGCGTGTGCTGAGCGGCGCTATACTTGATGTAGCCGTTGATATCCGAAAAGGTTCGCCCGCTTATGGCAAATCATTTGTCATTGAACTTTCTGCAGCCAACAAAAAACAATTGTTTATACCCGCAGGTTTTGCGCACGGGTTTTCCGTGATCAGCGAAACTGCCGAGGTGATGTATAAATGCGATGCGTATTATCACAAGCAGAGCGAAGGCGGCATTGCGTATAATGATCCTGACCTGGCCATCGACTGGAGTATACCTTCGGGTAATTGCCTGATCTCGGAAAAAGATGCGTCGCTTCCCCTATTCCGCGATGATGCAGGTAGTTTTAATTTTGATCGTCCATGAACAACCCTGCCTTACCCTTTATACTGATCACAGGGGCAAATGGCCAGCTAGGAAATGAATTCCGGGAGCTGCACACCAGCTTTCCCTCCTTTCATTTTTACTTTACTTCGCGGGCAGAACTTCCTGTTGACGACCAGGAGGCGGTAGACCGTTTCTTTGCTATTCATCAACCAAATTATTGTATCAATTGCGCGGCTTATACTGCGGTAGACAAGGCAGAATCGGATCAGGAAGCCGCTTTCCGCATCAACCGCGATGCGGTTAAACACTTGGCAAAAGCGAGCCGCCAATATGGAACAAAACTGATGCATATTTCCACCGATTATGTATTCAATGGCGATTCGTCTGTTCCTTATAAAGAAGATGATGAAACCGGTCCGGGAAATATTTACGGGCATTCTAAACTGGAAGGAGAAAAGGCCGCGATACAGCATAATGATGAGGCGATCGCTATCCGCACTTCCTGGGTATACTCTTCTTTCGGGGCAAATTTTGTTAAGACCATGCTGAGGCTGATGAAGGAACACGAATCGATAGGCGTGGTGAATGACCAGACCGGATCGCCCACGTATGCATATTATTAGCTCGGGCAGCTGGCAGCCCGGTATGTATCATTATTCAAATAATGGCAGGATCACCTGGTTCGAATTTGCGACGGCCATTCAGCAACTGACCGCCAGTAGATGCCTGGTCAACCCTATTCCTTCCTCACAATTTCCGATGCCGGCAAAAAGACCATCCTTTTCTTTACTTGATGCCAGTAAAATAAAAAATACTTTTGCGCTTAGTATACCCGACTGGGACGACAGCCTCCGGCATTGCCTTGAAAAAATGAATGTTCTGGCGAAGAAATAATTATCCTTGATAAAAACGAGTTGTGATATTATCTGTTTTTCCTTGTCGAGATGGGATGCGCCTATTTCCTCGCCATCGTTAGCGCTGGCCAAAGAACTGGCAAAGACCAACCGGGTATTTTTTATCGATCATCCTTTTTCCTGGAAGGACTATATCCGCGAAAAACATTCTCCCCAGGTTATATTCAGAAAGCAGGCCATGCTGAAGGGGGAAAGTATTTATTACCATCCTCCGCCATTTCCGGAAAAATTAACCACTGTTTGTCCACCGGTGATTTATCCTATTAATTTTTTGCCAGCCGGCAGATTATACAATGCCGCTTTGCAGGTAAATGAGAACAGGATGGTGAAATTGCTGAGAAGAGTGATCCGTGAGAACAGTATCCGGCAATATGTCTTCATCAATTTTTTCGATCCGTTTTTTTTAAGAAAGATACCGGAAGATATTAAACCGCTGCGGATGGTTTACCAGTCGATGGATGATATATCGCAGGTAGCTTACAGTCGCCGCCATGGCGTAGCGCTGGAAAAAGAGATCGTGCGCAGGGCTGATGTTACCTTATGCACTTCGCTGGAACTGACGAGGAAACAGTCGGCCCTATCGCCGAATGTTCATTATCATCCTAACGCTGCCGATACCACGCTTTTTCAGCGCGCAGTTACAGGCGTCTTGCCTAAACCGCCGGAGATGCAGGGTATCAGCGGGCGTATCATCGGGTTTATGGGCAGTATCGAGTACCGCACTGACTTTGAATTGCTTCGTAAAGCGGCCCTGTATCATCACGATAAAACCCTTTTCCTGCTCGGGCCTGTTTCGGGAAATGAACATATTAAAGCAGGCCTGGACAAATTACCTAATGTAGTATTTGCCGGAGCAAAAAATATCGAAGAGCTGCCGGCCTACCTGCAATATTTTGACTGCGCCATTATCCCCTATAAGATCAACAAGCTCACCAAAAGTATCTATCCCCTCAAGATCAATGAATACCTTGCTGCTGGCAAACCTGTCGTGGCTACGCATTTTTCGGAAGATATTTATGCCTTCCGCGAGGTGGCGCAGGTGGTTAAAGGCGACAATGCTTTTTGCCGGGCTATAGACAAATCTATTTTTGAAGATGATGATGAAAAAAGAATGCTCAGGCGGCATACTGCCGAACAGCATACCTGGAAAAAAAGAGTAGAGCAGTTCTGGGAAATTATACAGCGAGAACCCCTGAATAGGCTTTAAGGCATTCTTTAAGCAACCTTAATAGTCCTTAAAAAGCTTTATTTAATGGAAGTGATTTCTGTTCCGCCATTTTTGCTTTCGGTTTTTACCACGCCGAATCCCGGAGCAAACCATTCTGTTCCGTCAATATTCATCGGGATGCCAATGCCCATGGTTTTTATTTTCATCTTTCCTTTGAAAGAAATTTTAAAACAATCCCAGGAACCTGCTGGGGTAGTGATCTTTTCTTTGGCATCCACCTTTCTTTCTTTTATTTCCATATTAATGGATTGCTTTAGTCCGTTGGCGCCATTAATATCCAGGTCCATGTTGGCGTCTTTCAGTGCGTCGCCTACTTTCATGGACGAAGGGTATTCTATATAAAGATTATCGGCCTTCACATCTGTTTGCCCTATTTGCTCAGTTGTTTGCTGGGGAAGAGATAGTTTCATGTCAATCATCATTATGCCGCCGGTACATTTCATTTTACTGGCGCCCTTGCCTATGGATTTCCCTTTTTTGTCAAACATTTCCGATGTAAGGTCGCCCATCGTGGAGCCGCCTGAAGAGCTTACATTAGATACCGTATATACCTGCTTTGCAGAAATATCGCCCTTCTTATTAAAGACAGACATTTCTACGGTCTTATTATTCTGAAGAAAATAATATCCTGTGCAATCCTGGGAAAAGGCAGCAACTGCAACAGAAATGCAGGCGAAGAGCAGAATCGATTTCATGAGTAAGGCGTTTAACAATATTTAATCACCAAATGTAGGGATTATCTATTGTCAAAAAACCGGCATTGCCATTACTTATTTAAATCTTTTCAGGATAGTATCCACATCCATATTGCCTTCAAAAGCGCTCAGGAACTGGCCGCTTTTGTTATAAAAAGCCAGGTAAGGGAAATTATGGATCTCAAAGAATGGAGGCAGCGCGTATTTGCCATCTCTGCCGACAGTAATATTAGGATATTTACTGAGCAGGTATTTTTTGTTAAACTCCGCCACTTCTTCAACAGGCTGGAAAGTAGCCATTACGATCTGGTATTTTTTCAGGTCGTTCATTCTTTTGATCATCGCTTCGGTCTGATGCTGGCAGTGTTCACAGCCAGGGCTGAAGAACATGATGATCAGCGGAACGTTCTTTTTAATCGTTGCCTGAGTAAAGGTGGAATGGTCGGCCAACTCGAGTTCGAAGGCCGGGATCGCTTTTGTTTTTTTGTAGGGAGGAACTTCTGTCTGGGCTGAAACGAGGTCTGCGCACAAACAGGAAAGAACAATAAAAAGCCAGGTTTTCATAGACGCTGTTTTTTTGATAGGCAAATGTACCAAATTACCCATCTAAATCCTAAATCCCCTTACCTTTGCCGTCCGCTCAGAAAACTGGGAGGATCATTTAAAAGAAACGTATTATGGCATCTACAGCCGACATTAGCAGGGGCATGATCCTTAAACTGGATAACAGCTTATATTCCGTAGTCGAGTTTGGACAGAATAAGACAGCCCGGGCAGCCGCGAAAGTATGGGCCAAATTAAAAGGAGTGGATAATGGCCGTTCCATTGAACACACCTGGAATTCGGGCGATACGATTTACCCTATCAGGGTGGAGAAGAAAGCCTACCAGTTCCTGTATAAAGACGATTCGGGATATACCTTTATGGACAATGAAACTTTTGAGCAGGTAACGGTTAATGCAGCTATGGTAGACGCTCCGCAGTTCCTGAAAGAAGGGCAGGAAGTTTCCCTGATGCTGAATACGGAAACAGAACTGCCGATGG
>JBDTVL010000268.1:0-4629 GCA_040007215.1 Flavitalea sp. | reverse complement strand
GTAACGATCAGCGTTTCTGCTCTTTTAGCGCTGCTGGCCATGTCGCGAAGATCGCCGGTAGGCAGAAACCAATCGCGGGTATAGAGATTATTGTATTCGGTGAGTAATATGTTCAACCCGGCTTTTACTGCACGATGCTGAAAGGCATCGTCAAGAAGGATAACCTGTGTTCCTGGTTTATCATGCAGCAATTGCGGAATAGCGACTACTCTTTCCTCTCCCACCGCTACGGTAACATCGGGAAATTTATTATAGAATTGCATCGGTTCGTCGCCTATCTCCAAAGCCGTAGTGAACTGGTTGGCCAGGGCATATCCTTCTGTCTTACGTTTATAGCCTCTGCTTAGGATAGCCACCTCATACCTGTATCTGAGTTTCCTGATGAGCCATTCCACCAGCGGCGATTTACCTGTTCCTCCCGCCGACAGGTTTCCGATACAGATAATGGGAAGGTTAAATGAAGAGGATAAAAAAAGTTGTTTATCGTATAATTTATTCCTGGTCCAGATGATTAAAGCGTAAAGTAAAGAAAAGGGGAAAAGCAACATTCTTATAGGCCTGAGCAACGGGGCATTAAAATTCATAGACGCGCATAGGTGAGATACAAAGATTTAAAGGTACATCAAATTGGTGGATGTCGTCCAGGCTATCAACCGGTTCAAAGAAGGAAAAGCCAATCTTAAGTGCATCTGGCCTGCATCTGGCGAGGTAGCGGTCGTAATAACCTTTACCAAAACCAACCCGGTAGCCTTTTATATCAAAGGCGATAAGTGGAATAAACAGGATATCAATAAGTTTTGGCTGTACCTTTTCTCCATGCAGCGGTTCGAGAATATTATACCTGTTTTTTACGAACAGCGTTTCTTTATCAAGTTGAATAGCTTCCATAGTAGATTCATCAATACCCAGCTTTGGCCAGGCGATCCTGATCTCAGGCGATCTTTTCCTCAGCATAGTTTCCGGGAGGACCACATCAAATTCATTTTGAGTATTGATGGGATAATAAGAGAGCAGTTGATGCTTTTCCGTAAGATCAAGTTTTCCAAATTTTTCTGTTATCTGAGCAGTTTTATCCTGCATTTCTGAAAGAGTAAGCTGTCTTCTTCTTTCCAGATAATCTTTCCTGATATTTACTTTAAGCATAATAGGGATGATAATTGCTCCCTGATTCCGTTAGCCTGTTTAACGATAAAATTCCTGTCGGGCGTATTTGAATACGGAATCGAAGCAATTTTGGGAAAGCCGCTCCATTTAACGATCTCATCCTCATAATCCAGGTAATTGTCGTTGAAGATCCAACCCAAAACCGGAATTTTATTGTGTTTGCAAACCATTGCGGTAAGCAGGGAATGATTGATGCTGCCAAGCGTATTTCGACTTATCAGCACAACATCAACGTTAAGTTTTTTAATAAGATCTATTACAAACTGATCATCATTCAACGGAACAAGTAATCCTCCCGCCCCTTCTATTATTAAGTTACGACTATTATCCGGAATATGTGCAGCAATATTTCCCAGGTCGATATGCACGTTTTCTTCACGCGCGGCAATATGCGGGGAGGCAGCCAGTTTTAATAAATACAATTCAGGAAAGATTTCATGGCCGGCATCCGACACAACGGAACGCACCCATTCGCTGTCTGTGCCCTGTTCATAACCAGCCTGGATTGGTTTCCAATAGTCGGCTCCCAGCGCTTCTGCCAGTATAGCCGATACCACCGTTTTGCCGATGCCTGTACCTGTACCGGTAACAAATATTTTTTTCATACTACATGTATCAATGCAAAAATCCTGCCTCACCTCGGGAAACATCAATCATCGCATTTTACGCATAATGATACGCGTTAACGTCAGGACTGGCCTGACGGCTTGTTCACAAATATGCTGAAAATAGTGGACCCATAATTACGGGAAGTAGCGAAAAGAGGAAATTGTTCATAATTGTTCCGGGGAGTATGCTCCAACACAAACCATCCATTTACCTTCAGCAGGCCTTTTTCCTTTATTTTCACTGGAAGATCATCAATAGAAGACATGGCATAAGGCGGACCGGCAAAGATGAGATCATAGGTTTCGGCGCATTGCGCTATATATTTAAACACATCCATCTTGATCGTCTTAAAGTTCTCCAGCTTCAGCGCCGCGGCGGTTTTTTTAATAAACTCATACATGACAGGATCCTTTTCTACTACCGTTCCATCCATTACCCCCCTGGAATATAATTCATAACTTATGCTACCGGTACCGCCAAAAAGATCGCAGGTTTTAAGCGCCGAAAGATCAAGATTATTCTGAAGAATATTAAACAGTCCTTCTTTAGCGATATCTGTTGTAGGGCGCGTATGGGGCATTTTAGGCGGCGGGGTAATTCTTCTTCCCCCCATTTCACCGCCTATTATACGCATAAAGACATTTTCAGCAGCGGAGAGAAATAATGGGCGGGATATTCGGTCAGAATATCTTCCGTATTAAAGGTATCCGGAACACCTTCATATTCCACAACAGGAAAATATTTAAGTATTTCTGCATATAAAGCCGACTGGCCATCGATAAGACCTGATATCTGTAATGCTGCATTATGCTGGTCAACTTCAAAATGTCTGCACATCAGCAAAAGATAATAGGCTGCGTCTTCTGGAGTTTCGTAGGTGAAGGTCTGCAACATTTTAAGCTGTCCGCCGGAAAAAAACGCAGCCACAAATTTATCGTTATAGAATACCAGCCTGATCACTGTTCCGGTAAGAATTCCTGCATTATTTAAAGAAGACAGCAGCAAGGAATAAAAATGCCAGTACTTGCCTGCCTGGAACCTGCTCTGGAATAAGGTATGAATGGCTTTGGGTATGCGGTAGATATTATACATATCCCATCCATATATTTTCTCGCTTAGCACAAGTCCTTTATGCGCATCGCCATAAACGACCTGGGTAACCGATTTATTCATTCCTATATCAAAATGCGATTCGGGAACCAGGCTGCTTTCAGGAAAATTATAGAGGATCACTTTTTCTTTTACAGGTTCGTTCAGCAGGGGATCGCCGGCGATAATCTCTTCCAGCAGTTCCTGGATGTTCTTATCTAAGGTAGATTCCAGGTTATACTGCCTTACACGCAGCAATTGTTTGGGATCGTGCTGGTAGATAATATAATTGAAGAACTTTTCACCTACTTCCATAAGCAGGGAGGCGTTTTCCAGGTTTACCTGGTCATTGCCAATATCAAATGCGGGTTGTATCATATTCAGGCCAGCAATAATACTAATTCTTTAGTTCTTCCAGCATCTTCTTTCCCATTGCTTTGATTTTTATATCATCGGAGGAAATGGGGGGAAGTTTCATCATCGTTTCCAGCAGGGAAGCTGCTTTATTCTTGTCCTCTTTCCTGATACATGCTTTTGCCAGTTCCAGGTAGTTCAGTAAAAACCGGGGATTAAGGCGCATACTTTTTTCATAATTAAGTATAGATTCTTCCAGCGAAGATTTTGGGAGGGCTCCATAGGTAAGTTTGACCAACCATCTTTCCATTGAAGAAAGGTCGCTTACTTCATAGTGCCATTTACCCAGCACATGGTATCCTTTATAACTGGAGGGATCCAGCCTGATGCAGTTATCAGCATAGTTTTTTATTTCCTTTACCGCTTTAATTTTATCCTCGCCGGACGAAACCAGGGCTATTCTGCCCAGGGAAATGGCCATGACAAAATTAGCGTCGGCATAATTGGGATTGACTTTTATAGCGCGCACGGCATATTCCCTGCCTGCATTATAATATTCTTTCTGTTTTTCTTTTGATGCCTGCCTTTTACCGAGAACATTATACAGTTCGCTGCTTTTACAGAGGGCCTGGAGATGATTAGGCTCGCGTTTAAGTACTTCAATATATTTCTGCAACGCTTCCTGGTCGTGAAAGCTTTTTTCCAGGTTTGCGCCATCCAGCAAAAGTGATGGAATATCCTGCGCGGCCAGCGTCATGGGAAATAGCCATGACAATATTGCGATCAATGATATTGAAGCGGCATTAATCATTAAATTTCTTATGCATGCTAACGCCTAATTTCCCTTCGAAATTTTCTATTGGCGGCTGTAATTTAAAGACTGAAAGTTTTATTTCCTTAACAAAGGCATACTGGTGTTTGATATGACGGATGATGCTGTCGCATAATTTTTCCAGCAATGCAGCGGGAACCTGCATACGCTGTTTCACAATATGGTAGAGATCTACATAATCAACCGTATCGCTGAGATTATCGAGGTCGCCGGGATGCTCTTCATAAGTTACTGCGAGGTTAACAATATAGGCGCTGCCAATTTTTTCTTCCCCTTCGTACAGGCCATGAAAAGAGTGGATGGTTACATCCCGGAGTTCAACGCATATCATAAGCCTGATTCTTTCATGGACAGAAATCTTTCAGCATCCAGGGCCGCCATACACCCACTGCCGGCTGCGGTTACAGCCTGCCGGTATATTTTATCCTGCACATCGCCTGAAGCGAATACGCCTTCAATATTTGTTTTGGAAGTTCCCGGCAATGTTTTAATATAACCGGCTTCATCCATTTCCAGCCATCCCTTGAATATTTCTGAATTAGGCTGATGACCTATAGCTACAAAGAAGCCGCTCACGGGTA
>JBDTVL010000267.1:0-4662 GCA_040007215.1 Flavitalea sp. | reverse complement strand
CTGCCTGCCGTCAAACGCTTTAATCATCATAACGGAATTGCGCCCTATAATGGAATGGTGGCCGTTGTTAACAATAGCCTGGTTTTACCCGACGAAGAACTAAGATCGGCGCAGATACAGGCAGAATATGACCAATGCGAAAAAGCCGCCCTGATCGTTGGAGGTAAGGCCCCTATCCGCCTCGACTGGCGCGCCAATGCAAGCGGCGAATATTTTTTATTTGATCTGAATATGAAACCCAACCTGACCGTAGCTTCACGACCGCACAGGGCCGACCAGGACAGCCTAACGGCATTGGCTGCCCGAAAAATAGGCTGGAGCTATACCGATCTGCTCATAAATATCCTCAAGCAAAAATGGAAATTGCCTGATGGTTACCGGGAATAAGGGTAAATAATATTACTATGCAAATAAATCCAGTTCTGGTATACCCTTCCCATCAGGCGTAGTATAGAAAGGTCGCTGCTCTATCACATAGTGCGCTTCGGGATCTATACCCAAAGCATGATAGATGGTTTGATGTATCTGCTCGATCTTTATAGGTTTCTCTATTGTTTTGCAGGGCCTTTCATCCGCCGTCTTCCCATACACATTTCCTTTTTTAATACCGCCGCCAAACATCAGCATAGAACATCCATCGGTAAAATGACGGTGCATGCCATAATTTTTCAGCTCCTGAATAATATCAGGCTGCTCTACCTGTTCCTTAACTTTGGCGCCAGGACGGCCTTCCACCATCATATCCCTGCTGAATTCGCTGGCCAGTATCACCATGGTTCTATCCAACCGGCCGCTTTTATCAAGGTCCTTGATCAATTGCGCCACCGGCCCATCGATCTGCTTTTTCATGTCTTTCAGCCTGGTGAAACCATTCTCATGCGTATCCCACCCTTTGAAGGGTTCATACTCGGTGGTAACGCTGATAAACCTGGCCCCATGCTCCGCCAGCCTGCGAGCCATCAAACAGCCCAGTCCGAACTTTCCGGTATTGTATATATCATACGACGACTTAGGCTCCAAACTTAAATCGAAAGCCTTCGACTCCGGTGATTTTAACAGCGCATACGCCTGTTCCATGGAACGCTTCAGTGATTCTTTCTGATAATCGCTGCCAAATTCACCTACCGGGCTTTTACTGATGAGATCTTTATATAATTGATTTCTTTTTTCAAATCTGGTAGCAGACATACCGACAGGAGGCCTTACGGTTTCTATCCCTCCCGAGGGATCTGGAATTAAAAAAGGGCCATATTCATTTCCTAAAAATCCCGCGCTATGAAAAGCTTTCAGCTCTTCACCTTCACCTACGGTAAATCGTTGACCAATATCTATAAAGGCAGGTATTACAGGATTAACAGGACCCAGCTCCTTAGCGATCCAGGCTCCGAAATGCGGCGCCATCACAGATTGCGGTGGCTGATAACAGGTGTGCCAGTGATACTGGTGCCGTGAATGAAGAATAAATCCCATATCTGCGGCAACGTATGATCTGATCAGCGTTCCCTTATCCATTACTTTACCTATCGATTCAAGTCCTTCTGAAAAGAAAACATTATCCAGCGCCGTTGGTACGGAAGGAAAGGTGCTGAGCACGCTGTTGGCTTCCATTCCTTTGGCAAAAGGCGTATATCTTTTAGGATCGAAGGTTTCTGTATGAGCCATTCCGCCAGCCATCCATAGCAGGATAACGGTATCCGCTTTGGCATTGATTTTTTTCTTGTTGCAGGAAGCCAGGAAACTAGTTAAGGGCGCTCCCGCGGCTAATGCAGCCATGGTAGCGGCGCTGCTTGTCTTTAAAAATTGTCGCCTGTTCCATTCATTGTACATGTTCATATAAAAAGCATTTACAAATGCATTAATAAATAATCTGAAACTCCGGAAGAAGTAATATGGCCCAGAAAAAATCTGCAATAGCTTCAGTTCCCGGCGATGACCCCAATATAGCTTTTGCCGAATTAAATTCTGCTTCAGAAGGCTCGCGACTTAACGCTCTCCTGAACATCTCCCTGACGATCATATCTGTTTGTCCAAATTCTTTTTTCCATTGTTCAGCGCCTCTTTCCAATACCTCGTTAAATCTTTCTCCATTGGTTAATTCGAGCGCCTGTAAAAGATTGGCCTGCGATTCTCTGCCGGTAGAGACATTTTCACGATTTGGCCTACCCAATGCCGTTAGGAACGTATTATTGACTACTGTTGACGCCCTGTTATAAGCATGTTTGACTACCGCCGAACTGGCATAGGGATTATATTTTACAACAGAGTCAGGAAATACAGGCCCTATGATCTGGCCAACGGCGTCTGAAAATTGTTCTGCCGTCATTCTTTTTCTAAGCATACCCCTGAATTGAAAATTCTGTTGCATGATCTCTTCTGAACGTTTAAATCCAACAGATGGCTGCTGGTAAGCGTTAGAAGTAGCAACCAGGCAGATCAATTGTTTGATATCATATTTATTCTGCACAAAATTACTGGCCATCCAGTCGAGCAGGTCCTGGCTCCAGGGTTCATTATCCATAACATCAACAGGTTCAATAAGACCGCGCCCCATCAACTGGGCCCACATCCTGTTCACGATTGTCCGGTATAACCGCCCATTATCGGGCTTAACCATTAAATCGGCCAGTTGTTGTTGTTTCACTTCCGATTTTGCCGTGCTATCGATAGAACCAAGTTCTTTCCATAACATGCTGGACCCGGTAAATTTTCCGGTAGGCTTATCGCACCGGTTTATTTCCATGCTGCTGTCGGCGAATATATTTGCGAAACCATAAGCCTGGTCGAGTTTCCAGTTGCTGACAAAACTATTATGGCAGGATGCGCATTTCAGGTTTAGTCCTAAAAAAACCTGCGCTACATTCTGCGCAGCCTGCATTTCTGTGCGCTGGCTGGCATTAATAACGCCTCGCCACTGTATTCCCTTTATAAATCCCTTTGAGTCTTTATCAGGGCTGATCAGCTCTTTCACAAACTGATCATAAGGTTTATTTTTCAGCAGTGAGGAATACAGCCAATTGGTAATATCAAACCGACCTTCGGTAACATAACCGGTGCCGGTATAATCATTACGCAACGCATCATTCCAGAAGGTTAACCAATGAAGGGCATAATCTTCATCCTGGCTCAGTAATTTATTAACCCACTGGGTCCGTTTATCCGGGCGGGTATCTGTTGCAAAGGATATCTGGTCCTGGTAGGAAGGCATTAAACCTATGAGGTCAAAATATATTCTTTTTAGAAATGTTTTATCATCGACAGGTTTTGTCCACCCGATCTTATTCTTTTTATAATATTCGCTTACCCACATATCAACAGGGTTAGCATTAGCCGTCAAACCTGCCGGTAAAGCAGGATTTCGGGGCGCCAGTTCTGCCACGCGAAATAATTTATCTTTTTCCGCTTCGGGCCAGGGAGCGCCTTTCTGTATCCAGAATTTGATCATCCTGATCTCATTCCCGGTCAGTTGCTTTCCTTCAGAAGGCATTATATCTTCATGCCCTTTAGGCAAAGTGATACGACGAAACAGATCGCTGTCCTGCGGTTTGCCGGGAATGATCACTACGCCGGATTCACCGCCTCTGAAAGCCATTGTTTTTGAATCCAGCCGCAGATCGCCTTTTACTTTTTGCGCGCCATGACATTTATAACAGTTGTGTGCGAATATTCCCCGCACCTGTACAGATAATTCCAGCGTCTGCTGTGCATTTAGTTTCGACGTATCATTATCGACAGAAGCAAACTGCGCAAAATCTACGGGTGCAATGTATTCTTTACTCCAGGGCAGGGCGCTGCTCAGGTAATCCTTACCGTGAGTAAGCGAAGATCCGTAATGACCGGCTACCGACACGCCAAGCGCTGTAATAAAAAGTATAGCCCGGTAAGTTTTCACCAGCGAGGGGAGTCTTCGTTCTTTGTTCAGGAAAAGTATGAGGACTGCCGCCAGACCAAGGCCTGCCGTAGCCATACCTGTCCATTCATGGATATCAAGAAGATCTTCGCCGTATTCGCCGCTACCGGCAAGCAGCCATCCGAAGGCTACGGAAATAACCGCTGAAATAGCGCCGGCGATTACCAGTAAGTTTATACCAGCCCGGTATCTTGAATTGAAATTTCTTATGGTGATTAATTCGAGTATGGCGGCGATGAGAAGCAGGCTGACAGGAAAGTGCACTGCCAGCGGATGAAGCCTTCCCAGGAAACTCCATAACCAGAACTCCGGGGCATCTGCTGCTTTCTGAGCGGATTGCGCATAACCATTAATGTGAAGAATGGCTAAAAAAAAAGCAGCGACAGATCTAAACATCAGGCTTTTTTTGCAAACAAGTATATTTCCCTTTCCTGGCATCATTATATTAGCGGTCTTAGCTTCTAAATTAAGCAATTTCCGTTATAACACACAGGCGCCAGCCCTTGTCGGACAAGCCGTTATTATTTCATTAAATGCGCATCAAATCCAAGTTCCACCAACCTTTCCAGGGCTACCCATACGTTACCAGGTATATACTGCTCGATCTGGAAGCCCAGGGCGGGATAATGTTTAATGCGCTGAAGGTCGCCAACCATATTATTGATCACTCTTTCCATCGGAATTTCTGCATTCGGATAGTCATAAAAGGATAGCCGGGGAGATGTAACGGACAGTTTTTTATCAGGCCAGTGTTT
>JBDTVL010000266.1:0-4663 GCA_040007215.1 Flavitalea sp. | reverse complement strand
TATGCCAGATCGGGAACTGGCCGGCGCACATTACCGCAAAGATCGTCATCGCTTCAGCCGCCCGGTTAACGCCTGTTCTCCATCCCTGCCTGAATAGTAAGAGGATAGCAGAGATCAGCGTACCTGCATGACCAATACCTACCCACCATACGAAATTGGTGATATCCCAACCCCATCCGATAGTTTTATTAAGGTTCCACTGCCCCGTTCCATAGATCACTTCACGCGAAACAGAATAAATGCCAAATATCAGCAGCGAAACAGATACCAGGAATCCTATCCACCATAAACGGCTGGGACTGGCCTCAATCGGCCGCACAATATCTTCCGTTACCTGGTGATAGTCCTTATTACCTTCCACCAGTGGAGGTCTTACCTGTGATTCGTACTTTAATAATGACATAAGTTCAGCTTTGTTCGTATCTCGTTTCTTCTTAAAAAGACTTACCAGTTATTAATGACTTTCATGCGCCGGTTCTTCCACTTTACTTTCTTCATAAACCTGTCCGCCTGCGGTAGGGGCATTCCTGACCTTAGCCAGGTAGTTCACATTAGGAAGGGTGTGGATCTGTTCCAATGCATAGTATAAACGATTCTTATTTTCCGATCTTACTTTGGCGATCATGCTCGACTCGTTATGTACATTTCCAAAAACGATAGCATCTGCAGGGCAGGCCTGAGCGCAGGCAACGCTGGAATCGCTGTCGGCAAGAACACGATTTTCTTTCTTGGCCTTCAGTTTTCCTTCCTGCTGACGCTGAACGCAGAAGCTGCATTTTTCCATAACCCCGCGGCTGCGAACAGTAACATCAGGATTCAGAACCATTCTTGTCAGATCGTCATTCATCATGAACACCGCTTCATTCATTGCGCCAACGCCTTCTTTCAACTGGTTGTCCTTGAAGCTATCGGCTCCGGTATAATCAGCCCAGTTAAAACGACGTACTTTATAAGGACAGTTATTAGCGCAATATCTTGTACCGATGCAACGGTTATAGATCATCTGGTTGATGCCCTCGCTACTGTGCGAGGTGGCGGAAACAGGACAAACATTTTCGCAGGGCGCATTATCGCAATGCTGACAAAGCATCGGCTGGAAAACAGTTTGAATGGATTCTGCATCATTGGGATCTCCGCTGAAATACCTGTCGATCCTTAACCAATGCATATCATGGAACCTCAGCACTTCATTCTTGCCTACCACCGGAACATTGTTCTCGGCTGTACAGGCTACCACGCAGGCGCCGCAACCAAAACAGGCATTAAGATCGATGGACATTCCCCATTTTGCTCCTGGTCTGTCATATACCGGGTAAGGAGAACCTTCGGCTTCAAATTTTTCCAGTCCGCCCCAGGGTTTTAATTCTTTTGCTCTTTCATCAAGAACTGCGTTGGGATTTTTTGCATATTCTTCGAAGGTGATTTCTTTAATCACATTATGCCTGCCTTCGTAAGAGTTATGCGTCTGGTTACGGGCAATTTTATAGGTATCGTCTGTTTTTGCAACAGTAATTGTTGTAGCGATGCGATCGATAGTTGCTCCGTTATAAGAAGCAAATACAAATGCATTCTTACCAGCTCCTACTACAGCGCGGCCTATCTTTTTAGCTGTATCCTCATCGCTATTACTGGCGCTTCTTCTTCCATATCCTAAAGCTATGGCGATAGTATTTTCATTCATTCCCGGAACGATCAGCGCAGGTAAAAGCAATTCTTTATTGCCCACTTTAATGCTGATTACCTGCCTTTCGGGATGCACTTCATATTCGTCTGCATCCTTCTGTTTGCTCAGATCGATACCCAGCGTTTCTATGCCGAATTTTGGCGATACCATAGCATAGTTATCCCAAACTGCTTTCGTAATGGGATCCGGTAATTCCTGTAACCAGGGATTATTTGCCTGGCGTCCGTCGCCGACGGCTACATTTTCGTACAGTGCCAGTTCAATGGTTCCGCCTTTTGGCAAACCTGCGATGGCTGCAGAAGCTGTGGCCACAACGGCGCTGTTAAAAGGCGATCCTGTTATCGGCGATGCCGCAGTTTCTACAACACCTTCCTGGAGGGCCTTACCATATAGTTCGGCAGTTCCCAGCTTTGCTATCCAATGGTCGCGGAAATAAGCGTCATATTTTATGGCGCTGCCGCTCCATTTGAGCAGGCTGTCCTGGTATTGTCTTGTTGAAAATAAAGGAGAGATAGTAGGTTGAAGCATACTGACATAACCTGTAGAAGGTTCAGCATCGCCCCAGCTTTCAAGATAGTGATGAACAGGCGCTGTATACTTACACAGTTCGGCTGTTTCGTCCAGTTTATAACTTAATGCGATAGATAATTTGCATTTTTTCAGGGCATCCGCAAAACGTTTCGCGTCAAAATAATCGTATGCAGGGTTAACGTCATGAACGATCAATGCGCCTATTTTTCCGGCTTCGAGATCGGCTACAAGCGTTGCCATCTCACTGTCCAATCCTAATTTGGTCTGTAAGTTAACGCTCCAGTCAATAGTCGTTCCATTAGCGCCTACAGCTTCATTGATCGCATTTACAATTTCCTGTACCTGTGGATGATTGCTTCCGCTAACGACCAGTGAAGCGCCATTGGCGGCTTTAAGATCGGCGGCGGCCTTTTCAATCCCCTTTTTCAATTTTTCACTAGCTATTCCTGAAATGCCGGTTCCATTGATGGCGTTCAGTAATGCCAGCGCTACTGCCCCGGTTTCAGAAGGCTTATGCGTGAACCGTTCATCAGCATTAGAGCCGGTCATGCTCATCATACTTTCAAACTGGTAGTGTTTGCTGAGCGTTGGATTAGTGGCTTTCACTTTCCGGTTAACAACATAATCGTGCTGAAAGCCTACCGGGTTGAGCCAGGTGCCAAGAAAATCGGCCCCGAGGCTAACGATAACCTTGGCATTATCAAATCTATAAGCAGGTATAACTTTTTTACCATAAGAGGTTTCATTGGCCGCCAGTAATCCGCTATAGGAAATAGCCTCGTACTGAACCAGCCTGCTGCCTGGATATTTAGCCAGGAATTCCTGGATCACCTGCCGACCGGTCGGAGAGTTAACGGTTCCGGTTAACAAGACTAATGGCGCTCCGCCCAGGCCCGCCAGGGCTTCTATTACCATTTTATCCAACTGTTCCCAGGCAATGGCAGCACCATTGGCCATCGGGAAACGCTGACGTGCGGTATCATAAAGATCAAGCACTGAAGCCTGTATTCTGGCAGTTGTGCCTCCTTTAGAAAAAGTAGATAAAGTATTGCCTTCGATCTTTATCGGACGGCCATCTCTTACTTTAGCCAGAACGGGAATAGCTTCTCCTCCTGAAGTAAAAGTGGTGGCATAATAATCAGAAACGCCGGGAACGATATCCTGTGGTTTATTTAAAAATGGGATAGCTTTCCTTACAGGTATTTCACAACTGGCTGCAAGAGCAGCCGCTGCGGTACTAAATCCGAGATATTTTAAAAAATCCCTGCGGGAAGGACCTTCGCCGTCGGCATCCTTGCCTGTGGGTTCTACTGTGAGATCTTCATTGAATTCGTCTGCTGAAAGCTTCTGAAACTGCTCAGTTTCATTGAATTCTGAAAAACTTTGCCAGTACTTCTTGTTAGCCATAAATAAATTTTTGCACCAAACTCATGAATGAGATTAATAATGACATTTCTGACATTCAATACCGCCTATATCACTAACTGTTACGCTATCTCTTTTACCGCTCTTTATCTCGTCATGATATTTCTCGTAAATACTATAGAACTGATTGCCTTTGGTTCCCGATGAATCCACAAAGTTCACTTTGGTTTCACGATGACAGTTAACGCACCATCCCATGCTGAGGTCCGTAAACTGGTGAACCTCGCCCTCATCCTGAATAGGACCATGACAGGTCTGGCACTGTACTTTTCCTGCAACGGTATGCTGCGAATGGTTGAAATAAACATGATCGGGAAGATTGTGGATCTTAACCCATTCTATGGGTTTGCCGGTATTGGCGTAGGTTTTAGTAGAAGGATCCCAGCCTGCATAAGAATATAATTTCTGAATTTCAGCGGTGCCGTCTACTTCGCTTCCATCTTCGCGCGACAATCTTTCTCCTCCGTATTCATTGATGGTCATATGACAGTTCATACAAACATTTACCGCAGGAATATTAGCGTGCTTACCTTCATAAGCACCCCCATGACAATACAAGCAACTGATCTGGTTCTTTCCGGCATGAACCTTATGGGAATAATAGATGGGCTGCTCGGGCTGGTAATCTTTTGACCTGCCCAGGCCAATAGCGCCTTTCACCACATAAAATCCCCCTATAACGAAGAGGATAAGCGTTAACAGGGTGATGTATGTTTTATTTCTATAAAAGGGAATTGGCTCATGGGAACGAACGCCATCTTTATCGTCTGCAAGCTTCTTCAGGTTACTGTTAACCTGTAACATGATCAGGGCTACAACCGCCAGGATCAGGGTAAGTACGCCATATAATATAGAATTATCGGCATCATCGTAAGTAGCTTTGGAAGCATCAGGTGCTCCTGCTGCTGCGCCTGCCGCCGGAGTGGCTGCGGCGGCCTTATTCACATAGTCTATGATAGCATCAATTTCTTTGTCGGCAAGCTGAGGAAATGCCGTCATCATCACATTCCCGTGCGATTGCTT
>JBDTVL010000265.1:0-4673 GCA_040007215.1 Flavitalea sp. | reverse complement strand
ATTGTAAACATTTTATACCAGTTCAATATCGAAACTCACCAGGTCTACAAACTGGCGTATACGGGTATCGATATCTTTTTTATTTAGGGTGCGAAGTCTTTCAGGGCCAAATTTTTCCACACAGAAAGAAGCCATGGCAGAACCCACGATAATGGCTGTTTTCATGTTTTCAAAGGAAATATCTTTTGTATGTGCGATATGACCAATAAATCCGCCGGCAAAAGTATCGCCGGCGCCGGTAGGATCAAATACTTCTTCAAGAGGTAAGGCAGGCGCAAAAAATACCTGCTCTTCATGGAATAGCAGGGCGCCATGTTCGCCTTTTTTGATGATCAGGTACTTCGGCCCCATTTTCATAATTTCCTTCGCAGCTTTCACCAGCGAAAACTGTCCGCTCAACTGCCTTGCTTCGCTATCGTTCACCATCAGCACATCTACTTTTTGAAGTACATCCATTAAACCGGGAAGCGCAATTTCCATCCAGAAATTCATGGTGTCCATCACAATCAGCTTTGGCCTTACTTTCAATTGATTGATCACGCTAAGCTGAACGGCGGGGTCGAGGTTGCCAAGCATCAGAAATTCTGTTCCCTGGTAGCTGTCGGGAATAATGGGATTGAAATCGGCCAGTACATTCAGATCGGTTACCAGCGTATCGCGGGTATTCATGTCGAGATGATATTTTCCGCTCCAGAAAAAAGATTTCTTTCCGGCCACTATCTCTAGCCCTTCCAGGTCAACGCCTCTTTTAACAAGGGCCGCCAGCTCTTCTTCTGGAAAATCCTCTCCTACAATAGATACCTGCTGAATAGGCGTAACAAAATTGCTGGCGGTATAAGCGACATAAGTTGCTGATCCGCCAATGATCCTGTTTATTTTGCCAAATGGGGTTTCAATAGCGTCAAAAGCCATACTGCCGACAACGATCAAAGACATATAATGAATTTCTGGTTAATAATTAATCCGGTAAAGCCCAGGCCCGGAAGCCGGTGCAAACCTAAAGTAAATTTAGCTAAGCCGTAAAAGGAATGATATAAAAGAGATAAGAGATTTATATTTGTTTCCTCTACAATTATGATCAGCAGCAAAAGCAAGAAAAATAGTCCACGTAAAGAAGTGATCCTCGAAAAAGCGGCTCACCTTTTCCGTAAGAAGGGATTTAATGCCACTTCCATGCGCGATCTGGCTGAACATGTAGGCGTAGAAGCGGCAAGCCTGTATAATCATATCAATTCAAAAGCAGAGATACTCCAGGAGATCTGTTTCAGGATCGCTAATAAGTTCATGGCTAATATCGATGAAGTGAATGCAACCGATATGAGCGCCATCTCCAAAATTGAATCCATTCTTCGTTTCCATATACGGCAGATGATCAGTTCGTATGAAGAAGTTTATGTGAGCGACAGGGAATGGAAACATCTTACCGATCCTTACCTGTTTAATTTTAAAAACCAGCGCCGCACGTATAGGCAACGCATCGCCCAGATCATTGAAGAAGGCATTCGTAAGGAGGAAATTAAAAATATCGATGCGCCTACGGCTGTGCTGATCATATTGCATGCAGTAAGCGGTATTGAATCCTGGCATCGCAGCAAACAGAAAATCTCCGCTGAGTTATTGGAGCAGAATATGACCATTATACTGGTAGGCGGCCTTAGGAAATAGCTAACCCGCCCCACTTGTACTGTAAGTTCGGTAACTTGCAGCCCTGATGGAAAAAACAAACTTCATTGATTATATCCGGGTATTTTGCAGAAGTGGTCATGGCGGATCGGGAAGCAGGCATTTTATGCAGACAAAATTCAACCCTAATGCCGGTCCTGACGGCGGAGATGGGGGGCGCGGTGGCCATATTATACTGAGGGGCAATAAAAACCTATGGACCCTCCTGCATCTTCGCTATTATAAGAATGTACTGGCCGATGACGGGGAAAAAGGAAGCGGAAACAACTCTACGGGCCGAAATGCCAAAGATATTATTATAGAAGTGCCGCTGGGAACCATCGCCCGCGATGAAGTAACGGGCATTATTGAAGCCGAAATACTGGAAGACGGTCAGGAAGTGATCCTGATGAAGGGTGGCCGGGGCGGACAGGGCAATGCCAAGTTTGCCACTTCCACCAACCAGGCGCCCGAACATTTCCAGCCGGGGGAAGAAGGCGTTGAAGCCTGGAAGCTGATGGAACTAAAAACCCTGGCCGATGTAGGACTGGTGGGTTTCCCCAATGCCGGTAAATCTACCCTGCTGTCTGTTATGACGGCTGCCCGGCCCAAGATAGCCGATTATGCCTTTACTACGCTAACGCCCCAGTTGGGTATGGTGGAATACCGGGATGGTAAAAGCTTTTGCATTGCCGATCTGCCAGGAATTATTGAAGGCGCCGCCGAAGGCAAGGGACTGGGTCACCGGTTCCTTCGGCATATTGAAAGAAATCCGGTATTATTATTTCTTATTCCTGCCGACAGCCCCGATCATAAAAAGGAATTTGATATACTCGTTAATGAACTGGGAGAGTATAATGAAGAACTGCTAGACAAACAATTTATTATAGCCATCAGTAAAAGCGATATGCTGGATGAAGAATTAAAACAGGCTATCGGCAAAGAGCTGCCTGCAGATACCCCGCATCTGTTTATCTCTTCGGTTACCAACCAGGGATTAACCGCGCTTAAAGATCTTCTCTGGAAAACTTTAAATGACGGAGCGAAACATTAACAATTATTTTATGTGTGTTTTTAACGCTTAATATTCCAGCGTTTATGCATATTTGCGATGCAGAATACAAAAAATCTGAGTTATACGTTTGTTTCTATGGAATTTCAGCTCTATATTTGCAATAGAATTACTTCAATGACGTTTATAAACTGCTTGCCTGCAGTAAAATTCTTCTAACGAATTTATTTTTTTGTTCTCTCCGATTCTTGCCTCGATGCTTTTTGCCAGATGCGGTTGCTCCGTTACGTTATTTCCTAATTTTTAAATTTTTCAAAATGAAAAAGCAATTTATGCGTATGATGCAAGCGTCCCTTTCCAGTAAATTTTTTAAGGCTACAGCTATTGTTCTCCTCATGTCAGGATCAACTTACCTGAATGCCCAGGCAATCGCCACCTCCAACCCTGTTTCAAAAGAACCCAGGAATGCTGTTGTAAGTTATCTTCTGAATGATAACGATATGGTTGTATTTCAGGTAGATGTTGAAAATGCAGTAAAAGAAAAATTTAATGTTATCGTCAGAGATGGCTCAGGATCGACGATTTTCAATGAAGCCTATACACAGCAGCATTTCAGTAAGAAATTCAAGCTGCCAAAGGATAACCAGGGTAAACTCACTTTTATTGTTAAAAGTCCTTCAGAAACGTCCACCCAGTCTTTTGAGATCAACTCAAATATCCGCTACGTTGAAGAAGTAGTGGTTAAAAAAATTATCTAATCATTTTTTGAATAAGGTAAAAAGCAAAATGTATTTTGTTTTTTACCTTATTCTGTTTTCACTGCGGTAGGAATTTACCTTTTACCTTTTAAATTTTGCCTTATATACTCCGGAAATCAGGCATTTCAAAAATTGCTGTACGTTTGTCGTTCATAAACAATTTTTATATGAAAAAATTGATGGTCTCAATCGTATTGATAGGCTCTTTATTGAGATCCTATGCCGATGAAGGAATGTGGCTGCCCTTATTATTGGGTCAGCAGGTATATAACGACATGGTTAAACGTGGTCTTAAGCTATCCAAGGAGCAATTATACAGCATGAACAAAGCCTCTATAAAAGATGCCATCATTATTTTCGGCGGTTTCTGCACGGGCGAGATCGTTAGTGGAGAGGGGCTCATCTTTACCAATCATCATTGCGGCTATGATGTTTTGGCTTCTTCCAGTTCAGTGGAAAAAAATTACCTTAAAGATGGGTTCTGGGCAAAATCAAAACAGGAGGAGATACCGGCTAAGGGCCTATATGCCGAATTTCTTTTAAAGATAGAAGACGTTACTAAAAAAATTGAAGATTCTATAGCAGGTTTATCGGGCCAGGAAAGAGCTGCCCGGCTGAGTGTAGTGTTAGCATCGCTGAATGCAGAATATTCAGATCCCGAAAAAGGTATCTCGGCGCGTATCAGCCCTCTTTTCAAAGGAAACCAGTTCCTGGCATTTGTGTATCAGCGTTACAATGATATAAGACTGGCCGGCGCTCCAGCGGAAAGTATTGGCAAATATGGCGGTGATACCGACAATTGGGAATGGCCCCGTCATACCGGCGACTTCTCCGTATTCAGAGCTTATATGTCCAAAGGCGGCGGACCTTCAGATTATTCGGTTGAAAATATTCCTTTAAAGCCTAAATATTTCCTGCCGGTTTCTATTAAGGGTATTAAGGATGGCGATTATGCCATGATCTACGGATACCCCGGCGGCACCAACCGCTATGAAACTTCTTATGGCGTAAAGCAAAAGATCGATATCTCCAATCCTTCGCTTGTGGGTCTCCGTGATATGCGGTTAAAATTCATGTTTGAAGAAATGAAGAAAGATCCCGGCGTGAAACTTAAACTGGCTTCTAATTATGCTAATATTGCCAACTACTGGAAATTCTTTGATGGCGAAACAAAACAACTGATCAAGTATCATGAGTATGAACAGAAGCTGGCGCAGGAAGAAAAGTTTAAAATCTGGGCG
>JBDTVL010000264.1:0-4674 GCA_040007215.1 Flavitalea sp. | reverse complement strand
GAGCACATTACCAAAAATGAGCCATAACAAAATGAACAGGATAGACTGACGTAAAATATTGAGCGCTGTACCCTGGTAAAAACTCAGCGTTCGCACCTGTTTTGTTTTTAGCATTTCCAGTTGAAAGATTCTGAGCGTATATTCTTTAAGTCTTCTTATTTCAGGAAAAGTTAGCCCAAGGCTTCTTACCAGTTCAATGTTGCGGAGCGATTCGGTAATGATGCCCGACATGCGGTTTGTTTCGCGGTTGATAGATCGCTGAAGGGTTTTTATTTTCTTGCTGAGCAGCCCGGTCAATCCACCCAGCACCAATACGCCAATAATGAAAACAGGTATAAGGGCCCAGTGTTTCGTGACAGCATACCAGATCAGGAAGGCGATGCCTACCATTGAAGAGAAAAGGATATTGATAAAGGAGTTAATGAATCTTTCTGTGTCGGTGCGTACTTTTTGCAGGATCGACATGGTTTCGCCGCTGCGCTGGTCTTCGAATTCCTGGAAAGATAACCGAAGCGTTTGTTTGAGGCCATCGTTAAAGATCTGCATGCCGAATTTCTGTACGGCCAGCCGGGTAGTATATTCCTGGAAAGCTTTCGCAATGCGGGCAAGCAGGGCTACGCCTACCGCTGCCAGCACCCACCAAAGAGCTCCGGAAATCAGTTCCTCTCTTGATCTTCCCTTAGGGCTATTGGCATAATCATCGATGATCCGTCCGAATATGATTGGGTCGATCAGCGACAGTACCTGGCTAATTCCAGCCAGCAAAAGAGACAACGCCACAATCCAGCGGTAAGGCCGGATATACTTCCATAAAATATGCATGCACCCTAATTAGTCGTCAATGTACTATTTTGAGAGTATAAACCAATTAGTATTAGTTCATTTTCCTCCTTCATTAATGCTGCTATTACCGACATCTGCAGAGGCTTTCCGGAGCATGCTTTCCAGTTGGTTTTCGAGCATGACGATGATCTTTTCTTTATCTGCCAGCGATACTTCAAGCAGGGCTATTTTTTCCTTCAGCAGCCTGATGATCTGATCATGCGAGGGGTAATTATTCTGGTCTTCCCGGAGCTGTAGGTTTTCTGCAGAAGAAGGCGGGTTTGCGGGTATAAGCATTCGCCCTTCACCGGTGATCAGCCATACTAGACTCAGATCGCTGAATTTGCCAGTAATTTTTTCGATGATCTCTGACCCGATGGTGCCGCCACCGTTGAACTGCTTTTTGAGATACCCATTAGCAATTTCGCATGTACGCTCAAAGGCATATGCGCTAATGCTTTTAAATTGGATATACTGGTATAATCTATCAATTACGCGCAAGAAAAAAACGGTGAAAAAGTTAGATAATAGTCTATAGATTTTTTGTGTGGCAATCGACTTAAGTTTAGTATTGCAAAGTACTTTATTCTTTTTCAAAAGAACTATTTTAATAGGAATAAACGGCCGTTTATTCGGGAATTGTGATGTGTTAACCTTTAAAAATTATCGTTATGAGAACAGAGCGCCTTGATGGATGGGATATGGCTCCCCGGAAATTAAGTTTGGAGGAGATTGAGGAGCCGGAAAAAGTGATAGCGGCATTTTATGATTATGCCCGCCTGCCGCAGGTTCGGGACTGCCTGTGGGAAGGCTTTAAAACGATGGTTTCGGGAACTTATCCACGCCTTAAAACAAGAGAAAGATACCAGCTTATTCACTTCTTTGAACAGGTGGAAAGACTGGTGGAAGCAACGCATATCATACATGCGCGCAACAGCTTTAATTAGGCTTCAAAAGACAGGATAGTGCATTAAATTTCAAAATGTGTGTCCTGTCTTTGCTTTTCCTTTTCATTTTCCACTTTTATTTACGACCTTTATCGCCTAATATCCTCCATCTATAAAAATGCTCAGCAAATGATGTATGTCCACGTTTGGAATAAGTACCTTCCGATTGTTAAGATTTTATTGAAGAAGTCAGTAGGGGGCGACCAAACGCTTGATTTAAATCGTATAGATTTCGAAAGAGCAGGAAGCGGTCGTAAAGCAGGCTATAAGTTTATTATAGAATTTGTGCAGGGAAGGGTGGCGAATGTGATCAGCGGATCGCCGCTGGCCAGCGACCTGGCTACTGTTTTATTACAGGATCCTTTAGCGAGAGGTATATTAGCAGCTAACGACTTCAATATCAGCCTGAATACAAAATTTCAGCTTTTTTTACATCATGTTCCTGCCGCCACTTCTGAAGAACAACCCTCAGAACTGGAAAAAACAGATTCGGAAAAGTAAAACGGTTCTAGGCGTGATGCGCTAATCTTTTTTTCATCAGGTTACGGACCAGCCCCAATAAACATGCGAAGGTAATAAAGGCCATGCCTGCCCAGCATACTATAATGATAGGCTGATAAGTCTCTGCATCTATCTCTTTCCTTTTAAGTATTATACCATACAAGGCCCAGACCACTGTAAGGCCAAAAAACACGTTCTTTTTACGGTTGATAACAGTTAAAGTGATCAGTACAGCAATGGCGATCATGGTTAGCGTCCAGTTAATGGATGTTACATTCCAGGCATTCCATTTAATGGCATTAAGCCAGGAGCTGATATTGGCGATAGTGGCAATACTTATCCAGCCGAGGTAAACGCTTAACGGAAACTGCGTAAATATTTTCGATATGGCTGAGCTGTGCGCGTTATGTATTTTTAAACGCAGATGAATCCGGATCAGCGTAAATAGCTGTATCAGTATTAATATAACGCATAACAATAGCTGCTCATTTGTCCAGCCGATAAGCCATGCCGTGGTAACCAGGTTATTAATAATAAACAGGGCGCCTATCCGGCTTGTATCTCTGTTTGCGGGATGCTGCTCATTTTTAGTATAGGCCATCCTGATATGATAGATACTGAAAGCGATCAGTCCGGTATAGATAACTCCCCAGATGGCAAAGGTGATGCCTGCGGGTGTAAACAGAGAGGGATATTTATTGGAAATTTCTCCAACATCCCTGCTATTAATAACCTTAAACTGGGTAAGGTAAGATGCGGCTACCTGAATTAAACAACAAATGCCATTGAAAATAGCAAGGTTCCTGATTCTCTTCATGTCCTGTACTTTTACTATTTCCAATATTTCCAACTATACAATTAATTAAGAGAAGGATCTGAGAAAGTGTCGCCTTTCGACATATCTCCTGTTGAAAATCCTTTCTTAAACCAATACATGCGCTGCTCCGAAGTGCCATGAGTAAAGGCATCCGGCATCACTCGACCCTGAGCTTCTTTTTGTAAGCGGTCGTCGCCAATAGCATTGGCGGCATTGAGCGCTTCATCGATATCGCCGGGTTCAAGTATTTTGATACGGTCGGCATAATGAGCCCATACTCCTGCGTAGAAATCAGCCTGGAGTTCCATCTTAACCGAAAGTTTATTGTATTCAGTTTCGCTCATCTGCTGTCTTGCGCGGGCCAGTTTAGCAGATGTACCCAGTAGCGTTTGCACATGATGGCCTACTTCGTGCGCTACCACATAAGCCATGGCAAAATCGCCGGGAGCATTAAAACGATTTTGAAGTTCTTCATAGAAAGAGAGATCGATATAGAGTTTATTATCGCCGGGGCAATAAAAAGGACCCGAGGAAGCGCTTGCTGTTCCGCATCCGGATTGAACAGCATCGCGGAATAATACCAGCGTTGGTTCGGGATAGGCTTTACCGGATTGCTGAAAAATAGTATTCCATACGTCTTCTGTTTCCGCGAGCACCACTTTCACAAAGCCCGCTCTTTTTTCATCGGCAGCCTGGGCTTCAGGTGATAACTGGGTTTGAGCGCCTCCCTGCTGGCCAGGCATTAGCTCAGGAAGATTGATATTCGAGGGGTCTCCGCCGAGCAGCAGATTAATGATTAAAGCGATAATGCCGATCACTCCGCCACCTACAGCAAGTCCTCCGGCTGACATGCCGCGCCTGTCTTCAACATTAGAACTCTGTCGTCTTCCTTGCCAAAGCATATAAAAAATTTTAGAATATTAAATTAGGAAAATAATGAATAGCCTGCCTGGAAACATTCAATAACCCTGCCACAGGAGTTAACAGGAGTGTTAACGGAGCGGTGTAAAAACAATGCCTACAAGGCAATTTAATAAAAAGGCGCAAAGTAGTATTAAACTCTTTGCGCCTTTACTGCTGGCAGAACCTGCCAGGAAGGTTAACTTCAGGAAATTCCGAAGCTTATTATTTGACTATCCTTTCTTTTCCAGCAGTTTGAAGAACTGGTCCAGTTGGGGAAGAATAACGATACGGGTGCGGCGGTTACTTGCGCGGCCTTCAACAGAGTCGTTAGCAACAAGCGGAGAGTATTCGCTCTTTCCCCCTGCGGTCATCCTTGCAGGAGCAATATTATAGCTGTTCTGCAGGATACGGGCAACCGAAGTGGCGCGTTTTGCGCTCAGGTCCCAGTTGTCCAGAATGCAATCATTTTTAATGGGAACAGCGTCGGTATGTCCTTCCACGAGAATATCCAGTTGTGGATTAGCATTCAGCACCTGGGCAACTTTACCCAATACTACCATAGCGCCTTTGGATACATTGTAACTTCCGCTGTTGAATAACAATTTATCGGAGAGGGAGATGAACACCACTCCTTTTTCTACCTGGATATTAACATCCTGGTCATTAACATCGTTTAATGCGCCT
>JBDTVL010000263.1:0-4677 GCA_040007215.1 Flavitalea sp. | reverse complement strand
CTGAATATCGCTGGCGGTGGACCTTCTTCCTGGACGGCGACCAATGAATTTACTTTTGGAAAAGATCTGATGCTTGATTTCCTGGGTTGCGCTAACCTTCTTTGGTCTGCGCATATAGTAGAACCCAATGAACTTAAAGAAATAGTCAGGTCGCTGGTTCCTTCGATCAGAACAGGAATGCGGGGGAAAGAATTACCGAGTGAAGAAGGCAATATCACGGAGCCTGTGGATATCTCTGCATTTTTAAATTTTTCTAAAAGCGCTAAAGATCTGAGTGTTGATTTAAGTAACCTGAAATCAGGCGACATCAAAAACAGGTCTGCTATTTTCCATATTAAGGAAACTGCCGCAACTTCTGGTAAATGCGCAATTGTTGTCGGTTCAAAAGGAACAGGCGATAACCTTTCTACAGGGGAAGTAAATGGAATTAAGATCAATGAAGATGTCAGCAGCCTGATCTTTTTGCAGTCATGCGCATTGCCTTCGGGCAATCAGAAATCTTTCTTTAATGTTCCCAATACTTTTGATTCGCCGGATCTTTTGGGATGGTATGAAATTGTTTATGAAGATGGGTTCAAAACTATTGTTCCCATTCAATATGGATTGAATGTTCTGGAGTGGAATGCAGCTCACAAAGCCAGTGGCCAGGCTAGCGAAGCGGTCATGGCTTCGCAGGGAGATTATAGCTATGAGGCGGATGCTATCGATTGTTCAGCAAATAGCCAGGCCAGCCCGGTAACTTGTTTTGCGTTTGAATGGGTTAATCCGCGTTTTGGCAAAGTAGTAAAAGAAGTGAACCTGCATGGTTCTGTAAACTACCAGTCACTACTACCCGAATTCGATACCCCCTTATATAAACCGATGGCCGGCAATGCCATTTTATTATTTGCCATCAGTAAAGTTAAAAAACAGGAGCGCATAATGCCCAGGTAGCCGGGTTTAACTTAGTATCGCTAAATAATTAATGATGCATTTACAACCTTTTACTCAGGAAATATTTCTTTAATTAAGATGAAAATAGCTAATGCAACTTCGACAGGTCTTGCTCTGCAGATCTTTTTCATTGCCCTGTTTTTTGCGGGGTGCAAACAGGAACAACCAGCAGACAGAAAAATAAAACAGATGGATTCAACGCAAACAGCAAAGCTGGCTTCATCCATCGAAGCGTTGGTTAAACCTGAACTGGCAGAAGGATTGACGCTGAAGCTCTGGGGTATTGATTCTCTGGTTGTTTCTCCTATTGCTATCGACATTGACGATATGGGGAGATTGTACTATGTAACCACCGGCAGGCAAAAAAATTCCGAGTTCGATATACGCAGCCACAAGGATTGGGAAATTGAATCAATCAAACTGCAAACCGTAGAAGAGAAAAGAGCTTTTCTCCATAAAATATTATCCCCCGAAAACAGTAAAAAGAATGCGTGGCTGAAAGATGTGAATGGCGATAGTTCTCATGACTGGAGAGATATGACTGTAGAAACGGAAAAAATATACCGGCTGGAAGACATTTCAGGAGATGGCGTTGCCGATCTGTCGCAGTTGGTAGCTGACGATTTTCATGATGAGGTAACAGATGTTGCCGGCGGTATTTTAAGCGATGGCGATAATTTATTTGTAGCCGTTGCCCCCGACCTGTGGCGGATGAAAGATAAAAATGGCGATGGTATTGAGGATGAAAAAATATCTTTGTCCAATGGATATGGTATTCATATAGGTTTTGGCGGCCATGGTATGTCGGGAGTGGAAATGGGGCCTGATGGAAGAATATACTGGCAGATCGGCGATATTGGTTTCAGTGGAAAGGGCGCTGATGGTCAGCAATGGACCTATCCCAATAGCGGCGTTATAGCAAGGTCAAATCCTGATGGCAGCGATTTTGAAATATTTGCTTCAGGCGTGCGTAATACTCATGAATTTGTATTCGATGAATATGCAAACCTCATCAGTGAGGATAATGATGGCGACCATGCCGGCGAGAGAGAAAGATTGGTATACATTGTGAATGGCGCAGACATAGGATGGCGTAGTAACTGGCAGTTTGGGAAATACAGGGATCCATATAACAATACCTATAAAGTATGGATGAATGAAAAAATGCATCTGCCCAGGTTTGAAGGACAGGCAGCTTATATTACGCCCTGCATCAGTAATTTTGTCAGTGGCCCTACAGGAATGGCATACAATCCCGGAACAGCCCTCAGTCCTGAATATAAGAACACTTTCTTTGTTGTAGAGTTTGTTGGTAATCCTTCCGCTTCAGGTATTCATAGTTTCAAATTAAACCCTAAAGGCGCCAGCTTCGAACTGGGCGAGCATAAGAAAATACTAAATGGCATTTTAGCCACTGGCATTGATTTTGGTCCCGATGGTTCTTTATATGTGGCAGACTGGATAGAAGGATGGGATACTAAAAATTTCGGCAGGATATGGAAACTGGACGATAAAATCGGCGCTGCATCGCCCATACGCCATGAAACAAAATCTTTGCTGGCAGAGAGCTTCAGCCAGCGCGATGAATCATCATTGGGAGAACTGCTTAAAAATTCTGATATGCGGGTTAGGCAAAAAGCGCAGTTTGAGCTGGTGAGAAGAGGGGCTAAAGGAGCCGATATATTTAAAAAGATCCTTGCCTTGCCTGTTGATCAGTTAGCCAGGGTTAATGCTATCTGGGGAGTAAGCCAGTTGGCGCGTAAACAAAAAACTTATGCTGAAATATTATTGCCGCTATTGAAAGATAAAGATGCAGAGATCAGGTCACAGGCGGCAAAATGGTTAGGGGATACCAGGTATACCGAAGCTGGCGCTTTGCTGACCCCCCTATTAAAAGATACGAATTGCCGTGCTCGTTTCTTTGCTGCGGAAGCGCTGGGAAGAATTAAGTATGAACCCGCCATTCATCCGATCATTGACATGCTGAAAGATAATAATGAAAAAGATGCTTATCTCCGTCATGCGGGAAGCCTTGCGTTAGCGCGCATAGGCAAAGCTGCTCCTATCGTTGCTTTGTCTGCCGATCCTTCGCGTGCAGCCAGAATTGCAGCTGTAGTGGCGCTCAGAAGAATGGGGAATGCCGGTATTGTTCAATTCCTGAATGATCAGGATGAATTTGTAGTTACAGAAGCGGCAAGAGCTATTAATGACGACATCTCTATAAAGGAAGCTTTGCCGGCTCTTGCCGACCTACTCAATACCACTCGTTTCACCAATGAAGCTTTATTAAGAAGGGCTATAAATGCCAATCTTAGATGGGGTACAGAAGAAGCCATTCAAAACCTGGTGAATTATTCCCTTAAAGAAAATAGCCCGGCAGCAATGAGAGCTGAAGCTATCGATGTGCTCGGCGTATGGGCAAAACCTTCCGTACTCGATAGGGTAGATGGAAGATTTCGCGGCGAAATAAAAAGAGATCCCGCTACGGTCATGAATAAAGCTTCAGCGGCGCTTATTCAGTCGCTGAAAACAAAGGATATGTCGGTTCGTATTAGCGCGGTAAAAGCAATTGCCAGGCTGAATATTAAACAGGCCTCAATGCCATTGCTAGCGCAGCTCAAATCTGGTCGGGAAGCTGAACTGCGCATTGAATCGCTTAAGTCATTGGTATCGTTAAATGATGAGCAGCTATCGCAGGCTATAAAGATGGCCATTGGCGATAAAGATAAAGCGGTTAGAGTGGCAGGACTTGATCTGCTGGAAAAGCTGGCCATATCAAAACAACTGATGGTTGATTTACTTTCGGAGGTGATCGCTAACCAATCTGTTGAAGAAAAACAAGCCGCTATCCTAACACTGGGAAAACTACCCATAGAGAATTCAGGAAGACCGCTGGATGACTTATTAGATAAAATGGCGTCGGGAAAACTTTCTCCCGATCTATATCTTGAATTAGGCGAAGCTATTGACAGTACCCGCTCTAATCTATTAATTAAAAAATATAAAGAGATCAGCGCAAAATTATCGCCTGATGAACTTATCGCTTCCTATTCAGGAAGCCTGATGGGAGGAGATGCTACCCGGGGGAAAAATATTTTTTTTACCAATCAAAATGCTCAATGCGTTAAGTGCCATACCTATGACGATAAAGGCGGTAATGCAGGACCTCGATTAAATGGCATTGCCGGCAGGATATCCAGATCCCAGATACTTGAAGCGCTTATATCTACCAGCGCCCGGTTATCTCCTGGCTTTGGAATGGTTACGCTTGAACTAAAAAATGGCAAGAAAATATCAGCTGTACTGGAAGGTGAAAACAGTACCAGCCTAAAGCTTAAATCAGGCGATCAGCCGGATCAGTCCATTCGCAAAGATCAGATATTAAGAAGAACGAACTCTCCATCAAGCATGCCCGATATGAAATTGATCCTTTCTAAAAAAGAGATCCGCGATGTAGTAAGTTTTCTTGCATCATCAAAAGAAAATAACTGATCTGAAATGATCTTAACATCATCATTTTATAAAAGTATGATATGAACATAACAGCCATAAAACAAGTTCGTCGCATATTTATTATATTGATCGCTTATTGTTCTTCTATATCCTGCATGGCTCAAACTGGAATGCCCGCGCCATTTTCACCTGAACAATATTATCAGAAAATGATCGGCAATCCTGAGTTTATTCAGAATGCCAAAGGAGAAAACTTTTGCTGGCATGCTTGCGTGGGAATGGAAACATTTC
>JBDTVL010000262.1:0-4689 GCA_040007215.1 Flavitalea sp. | reverse complement strand
CCAAATGACAAGTCATTTGATCTTCAGTCTATCCTCAATCAGTTCAGCGGAGGCAAAACGGAAGGCCTCAATATCAATTCTATTTTCGATAAATTCAAAGCAGGGCTTGATAAAGATGGCGACGGAGATGTTGACCTGGACGATATGAAACAGATGTTCAGCGGAAGCAGCAGCATCCTGGATAAAATAAAAGGCGCTTTTTAATTCATTATCTTTAAAATTCTTCTTTATGAAATTTATTTTTCTTTTTGTGGTGGCTGCTTCTTTTGTGGCATGCGGTCCATCAGACGATAATATCCTTACATCCGTTAATGCCGGCTTATCTTCTGCAGGAGCAAACCTGAGCGCTACTGTAACTAAAGGCGTAGTCACTTTAACGGGCGAATGCCCGGACGAGCCTTGCAAAGCCAATAGCGAAACAGCTGTAAAAAGCGTGAAGGGTGTAAAGCAGGTGGTTAACAATATCACGGTAACTCCTCCGCCCCCTCCTCCGGTGGTAGAGATAAATCCTGATGAAGCTTTGGTCACCGCCGTTTCCAGCGCGGTTAGCGATTATAAAACCGTTAAAGTATCTGTCACAGAAGGCGTTGTAACACTAACGGGCGAGCTTAAACGCTCTCAACTGGCAGAACTGATGCAGAAGATTTCTGCCGCAAAACCTAAAAAGATCGACAATAAATTGAAAATCAAATAATCTGATTGTATGTCATTACAAACTAAATACCAGGAACTGATCGACGCTGTAAAATTAAAAGCTGCCGGAGAGATCAAAGTGGCTGAACAGGATAATATTTTATACATCGATGGCACAGTGAATACCGAAGGCGATAAAGACGCGTTATGGGAAGTGTATAACAAACTTGATCCCGATTACAGGGCAGGCGATCTGAGGCTTAACCTTGAAGTGTCGCCGGAAAATGCCTACGAAGAATATGTAGTAAAATCGGGCGATATGCTCAGTAAGATAGGGGCGAAGTTTGGCGTTAGCTGGAAGTCGATTGTCGAAGCCAATAAAGACGTTATTAAAAATCCCGATCTTATACAACCGGGATGGAAATTAAAGATCCCTAAAAAATAATGAGTTAGTAGTATAATGAAAGCCCCGCCCTGCCGGGGTTTTTTTATGCATATGACCTGCATATTTTATATTTGCGCATGAAGTATTCACAATGGATCGGGTTTGCGCTGGCAATAATATTGATAATGGCCTGTTTTCTTCACTGGACCTGGCATCCTGATCTTCACAAGTATTTCACTGGTTTTTATTCCGAAGAAAATGTTTATGGAAAACCGGGGTATGTATTGATCTTTTTTGCATTGATTTGCTCAGCTTTATATCTTACGCCAAGAGTGTGGGCAAAACGTTTGAATATATTTATCTGTTGCTTTCTGCTGGCCTATGCCATTAAAAGCTTTATACTCTTCTCCGGATGTTATCATGGTATCTGCCCTGTAAGACAAACTGGCCTATGGATAGTTCTGTCAACTTCGTTATTGATGATGCTGGCCGCTGTACTGCCCGACCTTTCTGTCAAGCCTAAAGCGGAATAGTAAACATTCATCAGGCCTAAACGCTTATCGCTTCCAGCCCTTTTTTGATAATGGCTGCGGCATCCATGATTTGCTCCCTGTTGATTACCAGGGGTGGAGCCAGCCTTATCTTATCTCCATGAGTGGGTTTTGCCAGTAGCCCATGATCTTTCATGGCCAGGCATAGTTTCCAGGCGGCATCTTTATCGGGATGATCAATGATGATGGCATTCAGCAATCCTTTTCCGCGAACCAGCGAAACCAGCGGCGATTGTATCTTTTCTATTTCTTCTCTCAGCAGTTCGCCCATAGCCGAAGCATTTTCGGCCAGCTTTTCTTCTTTCAATACTTTAAGTGAAGCGATAGCTACGCTGCATGCTAATGGATTTCCGCCATAGGTAGAGCCATGCTCGCCTGGTTTGATGGTTAACATGATATCATCGTCGGCAAGAACTGCCGATGTGGGAATTGTGCCGCCGCTCAGCGCTTTTCCAAGAATCAGTATATCGGGTCTTACCTTTTCATAATCGCAGTATAATAGTTTGCCGGTGCGGCATAAGCCCGTCTGGATCTCATCGCCAATAAAAAGCGATTGGGCATCGGCGCAATATTGTTTTGCGGTTGACAGATAACCTTCATCAGGAATCATTACGCCCGCTTCACCCTGTATGGGTTCCACAAGAAATCCTGCAACGTTTTTATCCTGCAACGCTGCGGCCAGCGCGCTAAGGTCATTATAAGGAATGATCTCGAACCCGGGCATAAAAGGTCCAAAGCCGGTATATGCCGAGGGATCGCTGCTAAAAGAGATCACCGAGCTCGTGCGTCCATGAAAATTCTGCTCGCAAACAATGATCTTCGCCTTGTTAGCGGGTATCCCCTTTCTATCGTATCCCCAGCGACGGCAAAGCTTGATAGCGGTTTCCACCGCTTCAACGCCAGTATTCATCGGCAAAACTTTATCATAACTGAAATACCCGGTGATGAATTTCGCATACTCACCCAACTGGTCGTTATAAAATGCGCGCGATGTTAACGTAAGCTGTTTCGACTGTTCAATGAAAGCTTTGATAATAGCGGGATGACAATGTCCCTGGTTAACGGCAGAATAACCGCTAAGGAAATCATAATATCTTTTTCCTTCAATATCCCATACGAAAACGCCTTCCCCCTTTTGAAGCACTACCGGGAGGGGATGATAATTATGCGCTCCATATTTTTCCTCGAGTTGTATATAGTGCAATGACTGCTCCGATAATTCAGCGACGGGATGCATGATCTGGTATTTAAAAAAATAAATAAAAAGAAATAATACTTAAGCAAGAAGGCAGGGCCGGATTTTATACTGCGTATGCCCCTGAGGGATGATCGAGAAAATCAAGGTTGTGATCAAGGAAAGATAGTATGAAACCTGTGAGTCTGATAAATTGTATTTGATGGCAAGTTAATGATTTTCTGCGTACGACGTATATTTGCCCAAATTATTGGTATGAAAGTAAGCGGGTATACTTACGTTAGGAACGGATTGCAATATGATTATCCATTTCGGGAAGCTATCCGGTCTATTATAAATATCTGCGATGAATTTATCGTGGTGGTAGGCGATTCTACAGATGGAACACGTGAAGCTATTGAAGCGATGAATGATCCGCGAATTAAAATCGTAGATTCTGTGTGGGATAATAAGAACATGGGTGGAAGAAGGTATGCTTTACAGGCAAATATTGGTCTTGACCATGTTTCCGGCGACTGGGCATTTCATATCCAGGCCGACGAAGTGGTACATGAGCAGGACCTGCCCATTTTACTGACCGCGATGAAAAAATATTTGAATGAACCGCGGGTGGAAGGATTTCTTTTACAGTTCATTAATTTTTTTGGCGATTACCGTCACTGGGGCCCTTCGCGGCGTTACCATCAGCACGAGATCAGGATCACCAGGAATGATCCGCACGTTCGCTCATACCGCGATTCACAGGGTTTCAGGATATTTAATAATCCCGCTAACCAATGGAATGAAAAAGGAAGAAAACTGAATGTGATCCCCCTCAATACCAGGGTATTTCATTACAGCTACGCCCGTAATCCTTATTTGCAGCGAAAAAGACAAATAGAATTCGAAAAGGGATACCATGATGAAAAAATAGTTGATGAACGATTTGCCGCTATTAAAGATGATGCGTACGATTACCGGAATATTGATTACCTGAAAAAATTTAAGGGAAGTCACCCTTCGGTTATGCATCCACGTATTGCCCGGCAGGACTGGGAATTTAACTATGACCCCTCTATCAATAATATGACGATCAAAGAAAAATTTATGAAATGGCTGGAGGACCTTACAGGCAAACAATTTTTTATTTACAGGAATTATAAAGCTATCAAAAAGTGATGCGGAAGAAGATACGGGAACTTTTTCGGTCTGCGGGCAAAGATTCCCGCGATAGCGGATCCTGTACCACTCATACAGGCATATAAGGCGCCCATTGAATACAGCTCCTTTTTAATAGCAGCCAATTGGGGGTGAATTCCAAATATCGGTTGTTCAAAATCGTTAGTTAATGCTTCTTTCCATTTTTCTACCGGGAGCGCCGTAATTTCTTCCAGTGATCTTTCACCGGCAGAAGGATGGATTTGCGAAAATGCCCAGCCGGTGCTGATATGGATTCCCGGCGTTACCAGTACTACGAAATAGCCGGAAAGATCCAGACTAATGCGCGTTAAAAATTCTCCTCTTCCTGTGGCCAGGCAGGGCTTGTTCAGTATAAAAAACGGGCAGTCGCTTCCCAACTGAAGAGCCAGGTCGGCGAGCTTTTCATCGCTGAGGCCCAGATTGAACTGCCGGTTAACTAATAAAAGGGCAAATGCGCCATCTGAAGAACCTCCGCCAAGACCGGCGCCGATAGGAATAGCTTTGTGCAGGTGCATGTCTATGGGCGGAAGGCTGGGAAAATCTTTTTTGAGCAAGTTCCAGGCTTTCACGCATAGATTGTTCTGCGATGCTCCGGGAATGTCAAGCCCGGTTGAAAAGAACTGGCAGCCATTATCATCTTCAATGTTTTTTTGTGTATTGGCAGGCTGTTTCTGCAGAACAATTTCCAGCGCATCACGAAAGGGCAGGGGATAGAAAATAGTTTCCAGGTCATGATAACCATCAGG
>JBDTVL010000261.1:0-4700 GCA_040007215.1 Flavitalea sp. | reverse complement strand
TCCCGTTTTGTTATTGCTGAAATGGACAAATCAAAAACAAACTGCGGCCATCAGCGCTTTGTTTATTTTTGTAAACTCGCTTGCCGGACTGGGAGGACAAGTGGCAAAAGGGATTAATTTTACCGGCAATATGTATGGATTTGTAGCCGTCGCTTTGGTGGGAGGACTTTGCGGCGCCTATTTCGGAGCTATGAAATTTTCTCAGGCCATTCTGAAAAATATCCTGGCCATAACGCTGCTGGCAGCCAGTTATAAACTATTATTTACATCAGCATAAAATAACATATGCAAGCTACTATTAAAATGTTCGGGAAGCTAACAGAAATTACCTCAGCTTCAAGTGTAATGATAGATGATGTAAAAGATACTGATGAAGTCATCAGTATCCTTCAGCAGAGGTATCCTGGATTAATGCAATTACAATACATTATCGCCGTTGACAAAGAGATAATTCATAATAATACTATTTTAACTGACCATTCGATCATCGCCCTACTTCCGCCTTATTCCGGGGGATAAACGCATTATTTGAACTATATGCACAGCAATAAAAATATTTTTATCCAGGGGGCCATCAGCCCTGAACACATTGCAGACAGTATCGCTAAACATCAAAGCAAATACGATATTGGCGCACATGGCATTTTTCTGGGCCAGGTTCGGGGAGATAATATCGGTGAAAGAAAAGTGGCCGCCATTCAATATTCCTCATATGAAGATATGGCGATGGGAAAAATAGGAGTGGTAAGGGAAACCATCTTCGCAAAGTACCCACTGATCTGCATGCATATTTATCATAGCCTTGGAATAGTAAAATCGGGCGAGATATGCCTGTTCGTATTCACCTCTTCGGCGCACAGAAAACCCGCCATCGAAGCCTGCGAGGAAATGGTGGAATTAATAAAAAAAGAAATCCCTATCTGGGGAAAAGAGATATTTGAAGATGACACGCATCAATGGAAAAAAAACAAATAAGCATGGTAAACATCACCCATAAAATCAATACACTTCGAAAAGCTGTGGCCTCAGCGGTAGTATTGGTTTCAGCCAAAGAAACAATTGAAGCCGTTATACAGAAAAAAGTTCCCAAAGGCGACGTGTTCGAGTTCTCCAGGGCCGCCGGACTGCTGGCTATCAAAAAAACTAGCGATGTGATTCCCGACTGTCATCCCCTGCCGGTTGAATTCGCAGCTATCGCCTATAAGGCTGACGAAGCTAATCTTCGTATAGTCATTACCGTTGAAGTACATACTATTTATAAAACCGGAGTGGAAGTGGAGGCCATGCATGGCGCAGCTATAACGGCGCTAACTGTTTATGATATGCTCAAACCTATTGATAAGGGCGTGCAGATCGCTTCAATAAAACTGGAGGAAAAGAAAGGAGGAAAATCTGACTCAAAAATGCAGGCCCATACCGGTTTAACCTGCGCAGTTATCGTTTGCTCCGATAGTATATCGAAAGGACTTAAAGAAGATGAATCGGGAAAAACGATCATTAAAAAATTAAGCGCTTACCAGGTAGACGTAGCCTTATATGAAGTCATTCCTGACGATATCGGTATCATCCGGGAAAAAGCCCGCCAGCTAAGCGACGAAGGGTATAAACTCATCATTTTTACCGGAGGCACCGGTTTATCGCCAAGAGATGTTACTCCCGAAGCGCTGGCTCCGCTCATCGACAGGCCTGTTCCGGGCATTATGGAAACGGCACGTAATTACGGGCAGCAGCGCATGCCTCACGCCATGCTATCAAGAGGTATAGCGGGTTTTATTAAGAATACTTTTGCGCTTACGCTACCCGGATCCACCAAAGGAGCAGCAGAAACTATCGATGCATTATTTCCCCAAATCCTGCATGTATTTGAGGTGCAAACCGGGGAAAGGCATGCTAATCCTTAGCGCTCGCGTGCGCTGCTTCCTGATAATTTTTTCTGTGAGCCAGCGGAGTTTTACCGGTCAGCGCTTTGAAATGACGATTAAAATTGGAGAAATTATTGAATCCGCTTTCATAACAGATATCTGCAACCGTCTTATGCGTTTCAGCAAGCAGGTTACAAGCATGAGCAATACGCACTTCCAATAAAAAACGCGAAAAAGATTTTTTGATCCTTGATTTAAAATACCGGCAGAAGGAATGCGGGGTAATATTAGCCACGCAGGCTATCTGTGCCAGGGTAATGTCGCGGGAGAAATTATCAAGTATATATTGATAAATGGTGTTAAGCCGGTCTGTTTCAGCAGGATTATATTGAAACTCAAGGTTCTTACTACAGGCGGGAAAAGTATGTTTTGAGTTGGCTATAATCTGCAATACCTGCAGCAGTAATATGATCCGGTCGCTTTTGGCGGCTACGAGTAATTTCTGCATCAGCGCCGCTATTTTCTCCCTGGTCTCGCCTTCGATCCTTACGCCATACCGCGCCTGTTCAAGTATACCGCCGATATCCCTGTTCTCGGGAAGATTAAAAAATCCCTGGCCGAAGCAATCCGTTTTGAAATGAACGACCAGCGCTTCCACTTTAAGACTGGAATTTTTATGCAGCGTTTTTTCATCGCTTCTCCAAAGATGCGGCAAATTGGAACCCAGCAATACCATATCCTTATTCTTGAACTGGTGAATATTATCTCCAATAAACTGCTTACCAGAACCCCTGATAATATAAACCAGTTCTATTTCCGGATGATAATGCCACTGATTATAAAAATGAGGAACAATATCATACCTGATATTAAAAGAATGGTCCGAATGTAAAGGTATCTTCAGTAAATGAGGCTTCATATTTTACTTGAACTGGTAGTCCTGTACCATTTAATTGGTCATTAAACCAGAAACTCAGGCAAGATAATATAAATTTGCTTCAGTAACTTGCGCCTATGGCGCCGGGAAGGAGCGGATGACCGTTAATGTTGATATCGCCAACACTCCAGCCAAAAGTTTTATACAGATCTATTCCATCCTGGGACAAAGGAGAATCACTCTGAATGGCAAATTGATTGAATCCGGTCAGATCAGCGGGATCAGTAATAAACGCTTTGGCCTGAGCTGGAAATCCTGGGTTAATATTAAAAGCTGTAAATCGTCCGTTACTCATTTCCATGTTCTTTAGCGAATTCCATTCATTGATTGTATGAATATTGTCGATATTAAATCCGTTCTCTATGCTCCACCAGTTATTGGACGTAAAAGCTGAAGCATTTCCCTTACCCTTTAATATCTCTTTTTTGCCAATAAAAATATTATTGAAGAACCTGAATGCAAAATGTTTACTGCTGGTATCATAACGAATCGCCGATCCTTTTTCGTTATAAATAGTATTATTATAAAAATAGCTATCATAGAATTGTAAAGAATCACCGGAACTGTTCCAGATCAGAACGCCTGCGTCAACAGCAGGATATCCGTCATTGACGCTAATATTAAACCTGAAGGTATTATTAAACCACTTGCTTGCTCCTGCATACTGGAAGATTCCATAACCACTTCCCTGGTTCTCATAAGATAAACAGTATTGAACTACAGAATTGGTAACGCCTCCATCCAGGTCAAACCCTCCCCCATCGGCGCTTCCGGAAGAAGTTTTATTCCTGTAGGAAATACAATGCTGGATAATAACGCTATCGGCTTCAAATGCCCATATACCTACGGGACCGTTTCCTTTACGTGGCATGTCCCAGCCATTATTCGTGGCCGATGAATATTCAATGATCGTATTACTACAAAAGCCCGCAAGTATTCCATTGCCGCTATGGTTGTCAAAATTGGTGGGGTCGCCGGGATTATTCTCCGCTTTACAATAACCAATATAAATATTCCTGCAATCCGTTTTTGAAATATTACCAGTAATAAAAATACCGGCAAATCCATTATCGTGCGCAGATACATTCGTTATACGTATACCCGAAGAACAGTAAACCATTAAGCCGGATTTTTGAAATCCCTGAATATCCAGTTGATCAATAATGATATCATTCCCATTGATCACTTCAACGCCATTACTCCGGCTGCCTTTTTTTCTACCGCTACCGCTAAATCCAAGATTTTCTATTTGAATAAACCGGGCTCCATTCAAGGTCATTGCAGGAGCAGGTCCAGAAGCAATGACTGCTTTTGCAATTCCATAGGAACATATTACTATCGGTAACCCCTCTGCGCCAATATCGGTAGAATCCAATATTATAGTTCCTTCAAAAACTTGTCCTCCTTTAAAATAAATGGTATCTCCCGGTTTGAATTTTTCTTTATTTAACCTGTCTATGGTTTGCCATGGATGATTCATGTCGCCATAGCTACTATCATTGCCTTCGTTGTTTATAAAAAACTGTCGCGTTTGAGTTATCGGAACATTGGCTATAGGCATATGGCGGCAACCAGGAAACCCTGCTGCCGCGAACATAGCCATGATAATAATATTCCAGCGGGTTTTCATCATTGATTCATAACACTCAGTATCCAGGATTCTGTTTTAATAAAGGTTGTCCATCAACATTACTCAAATCTATTTCTATCTGCGGCAATGGGAAATATTCATTTTTGCCGGCGGTAAACTGAACTCCCTGAAGGTGTTCGATTCTTGTCTTTTCCGTATCGAGATAAGCATTGATGTATTGAGCGGCAATGCCCCATCGAACCAGGTCAAAAAAACGATGACCTTCAGCGGAAAGTTCCAGTCTTCTTTCGAATCGCACAGCTTTTCTTCC
>JBDTVL010000260.1:0-4703 GCA_040007215.1 Flavitalea sp. | reverse complement strand
CATCCAGTACTGGAAAAATAAGAACGATACAAAACGAACCCGAATTATCGCCCTGAACAATGCCTATCATGGCGATACTTTTGGCGCTATGAGCATCAGCAGCCGCGGAATATTTACCCTTGCCTTTCAGGACAGGCTTTTTGACGTGCTGTTCACTGATCCTCCGAAGGAAGGAAAAGATATTCAGTTTAATGGATATGCCGCAGAACTCACCGATCAACTGCTCGATGAAACGGCCTGCATTATTTACGAACCGCTGATGCAGGGCGCAGGCGGAATGCTGATGTATGAACCGCAGGCGCTGGAAGCATTGCTGTTACGCTGCAAAGCGCATGGTATCATCTGTATCGCTGATGAAGTGATGACCGGATTCGGAAGAACAGGAAAACTTTTTGCCTCCTCTTACTGCTCAACTGCCCCGGACATTGTCTGCCTCAGCAAAGGACTAACAGGGGGAACTATGGCCCTCGGCATTACCGCCTGCATAGGAACCATTCACCAGGCATTTGTAGATGACGATAAAATGAAATCGCTTTTTCATGGACATTCTTTCACCGCTAACCCCATAGCCTGCTCCGCTGCGCTGGCCAGCCTCGACCTGCTCGAAAAACCATCCTGCGCGGCAGGCATAGCCCTGATCATAGCGGCCCACGCACGTTTCAAAAGCCTGCTGGAAACCGATGCCGCCAATCTGAACATTAAGAACATACGCCAACTCGGCACCATTATAGCTTTCGAAGTGAATGACGCTGCGGATAGCTACTTTAGCCAGGTACGCGATCGCTTCACTGCCGAAGCGCTGCAAAAAGGCGTTTACCTGCGTCCGCTAGGCAATACCGTTTACCTGATGCCGCCTTACTGTATCACGGACGATGAACTACAACTAACCTATTCCGTTATACTGGATATACTCCGGTCACGCTGATGACAGGACACATGAATACATGGCTCCGCATCCGCCTTCAAAAACAAAAACCCGTCTTATAAGAGACGGGCTTAAATACGTTTATTGGTACACGATAGTATTATCCAACTTTGACAGGCACTTCCACCTGCGTCTGATCCCATTCTATGATCAGGCTGTTAGCATCGGTAAACCGAAGCGTAAGCTTTTCAATAGGGGCATCCAGTTTTTTTGAAGGCGCTGTAACCTGTAAAGCGTCCTTGTCCTTGATCTTATCGTATCCATAAGCGCCCCATTGCTTCAATTCGGGATTAAGGATAATTGTCCAATCAGTGGCTGTGGGTATGGTAAACAAAGAATAGGTTCCGGCTTTTATAGGTTTGCCGCCAAAACTGGCATCTTTAGCAAAAGTGATCTCGGTGGCTTCATTGGCGCCTGTTCTCCAAACTTTACCATATTGTTCCAGACCGCCGAATATTACGCGACCATTTTTAGAAGGTTGCCCGTAAGCCACTTTTACTTCTTTGCCTTCCGAAGTAACACGTGGGCTTTTAACCGCCTGGCTGCTGCATTCCATAAATGCAGTTGATGCTATAATCATAGATAGAAATAGGAGCTGTCTCATAATGATATTTTTAAATGTATTAAATGAGGATGAAGTTACGGATTGTTTTCTAGCTGATTTTTTAGATTATTAAGCGATTGTTCCATAGGAATGCCAAACTGTTTGTCAAAAATAATACTCCCGAACTTTTCCCATGGATACCACTTGAGTTTAAAATCAAAATACCATTGTAAAACGGTAGTTCCGCCCGACTCCTCCATTGCAAAAGAGCTGGATACCGGCCGGCCCCTGCCCTTCCAGGAAGTAATGACCGTATCTGCAGAAGTATGAAGCATGGTTATAGTGGTTCGATCGCTTATCAGCTCGTTCCATTGCTTCCACTGGCCCAGGTTTACCAAACGCACCCTTACAGATTCCTTTGAAGCCATCACATTTATTGCCCTGGAAATGCGAACCTGGGAAGGGATCATCAGGGAGATCAGGAAGACTACCAGCGATAAAAAAAACAGGCTGAGCGCTCCAAGTTTAATTATTCTCATAAAGGCATACCTGGATTTGAGGGTATTGTTATTCCCATTTAAAAACTTTTATAGCAAGCGTGTAAGCCACAATAGCCCAAATACCTAAAATACCCAGTTGTTTTCCGCAATCTGAAAGTCGCGATCCTTCAAAAGCCACATTACGCATGGCATCATTAAGATGCGTCAGCGGCAATATCTTACAAATAGGCTGAAGCCAGGAAGGAAAATTATCGATAGGAAAAAAAGTGCCCGCCAATAAAAATTGGGGAAGCGTAAACAGGTTAGCGAAAGGAGGAATAGAACTCTCGTTCCTGGCCAGGCCACTGACCACAAAACCGAAGCCCATAAAAACAATCAGTCCTATGAAACTGAGCGTAAGCAATTCCACAAAAGTGATCCATCCATTCACCAGTGTAAAATGAAAAGCAAACGTTCCTACCAGCAGTATCACTACAGCAGCCATCATCTGGAAGATAACGCGGCTAAGGCCTTCGCCGAAAACAATATAGGAACGTTTTATAGGCGTGGCAAAAAAACGTTTCAGTACCAGCGTCTGACGCAGGTTGAAGAAAATAAAGGCAACGCCGAATACGCCGGCGCTCAGTAAAGAAAACCCAAGCTGCCCGGGTAAAATAAAATCGATACGCCTATAGGTTCTTCCCGGAACCGTTTCTATTTCCTTGCCAATGGCGGCAAATGTCGGAAAGCCAGGAAAACGTTGTTTGTCTATCCGGGTTATAATCCCCTCTATCAGGGATTGTAAAGATTGTAAAGCGCCGGGGTTAACGGCCTGCGAGGTTTTCAAACCTATGGTATAAGCAGGCGAGGCATTTCCCGTGGGCCTGATCTTCAGTATAGCAGTAATTCGTCCTTTAGACAATTCGTTCTGTAAACTGGCCGCATCGCCCCGAATAACGCTGATGCCATTGGCTGAAGATATAGCCTGGTAAACCGGCGACAAGGTATCAGTCAGTTCATCAAATGATATTTTAACCGACGACTTTCCTCCGCCGCCGATAAATCCAAATACGAGTATAAAGATCAGGGGGAAGGCCAGGCTGAAGATAACCGCACTCGGACTTCTGAATATAGCTTTAAGACTGGCCCTGGTGATGGCCATCATGGCGGTAAGCTGACTATAAGGTTGGGACATTACAATACTTGTTCATATTAAAAAAACTATTCTATCGTAAATTCTACAGGCATGCTCGCTTGAGTAATACCTGTGAAGCGCCTGATTTTCCTGATGGCTAAATAGGTTTTATATGCCTGATCGCCCAGTTCTTCTCTGATGGATGATTCTTTGGCAGACTGCTGTGATGAGCCAAAATATTTTTCAAAAATATTCTCTGGACCCGGGTATTCCTTTATACCATAGTCGCTGATCTTTGCCAGCTTTGCAGCGGCGGAGATAGCGTCTTCAATACCGCCGATTTTATCCACCAGCTTCAACTGAACGGCCCTGGTTCCGCTCCATACGCGGCCCTGGGCAATGCTGTCAACAAAGGCGATATCCAGCTTCCTTCCATTGGCCACTCTTGTTTTGAAAGTGAAATAGATACTATCGATCTGTTCCTGGTAATATTGTTTCTGCAAGGGAGAAAGCGGTTTGGTTATGGACAAAGCGTCGGCATCGGGAGAAGTTTTTACAGCGTCGAAAGTAACGCCCAGTTTATTATTAAAGAACTTCTCCAAGTTGGGCAACAAACCGAATACGCCAATGGAACCTGTTATGGTATTGGGCTGGGCAAAGATCATATCGGCATTGCAAGATAAGTAATAACCTCCCGAAGCAGCCACATCGCCAAAGCTCACCACCACTGGTTTTTCTTTACGGGCAAGTTCCAGTTCATGCCATATATTTTCACTGGCCAGTGCACTGCCGCCGCCGGAATTGATACGGATCACAATGGCTTTAACCGATTTATCCAGTTTCACTTTTCTTATGTACTGCTGGTAGTTTTCGCTGCCGATCTGGTCTCTTTCGCCTTTTCCATCAATGATATCTCCTTCGGCATAAATGATAGCGATCTTTTCTTTGCCGTATTTTTTGAAATCGATAGCGCCGGCATATTTACCGGGAGAAATAAAATTGATCTTTTCGTCCTTAGCCAGTTTCATTTTTTTCCTGATCTCGTCCTTTACTTCATCGTCGTATTTTAGCCCGTCTACCAATCCATTAGCGAGGGCGGCGGAGGGAAAGCGAACCATATTTTCATTGGCATATCGGTGAAGTGTAGCCGTATCGCTGCGCCGTGCGGCAGCGGCAGCTGAAAGAAACTGCCCATAAAGATCATTCAGCAGTTCCGAGCTCTGCAGCCTGTTAGCGGCGGTCATCTGTTTTTCCCGCAGGGGTTCTGTAGCGCTTTTAAATTTGCCGGCATAAAAGATCTGCGGTTCTACTTCCAGTTTTTCCAGGGTTCCTTTAATGAAGGGCATCTGCATAACAAAGCCCTTCCATTCCAATCCTCCATGCGGATTGCAATAAAGTTTATCGGCTACATTAGCCACATAATATGCCCGTTGGTTGATCACATCCGCAAAAGCATATACGAACTTTCCGTCTTTTTTGAAATCGGCAATAGCATCGCGAATCTCTTCGGCGGCGGCAAAACCCAGGTCATTTCCGCCGCATTTAATATAAATACCCTTTATGGCGGAGTCGTTCTTTGCGTAATGAATGATCCTGACCATATCGTAAAGAGAGGGAACA
>JBDTVL010000259.1:0-4717 GCA_040007215.1 Flavitalea sp. | reverse complement strand
ACCAACTCGAAAAACCAGAGGACGAATCAGTATGGAGATGCACTAATATTAATTGCCCTGCCCAGGTGGTGGAAAGGATCATTCATTTTGCCAGCAAGGATGCCATGGATATCAGAGGGTTCGGAGAGGCTATCGTGAAGAAATTTTTCGACCTGAATATGCTAAAAGACATACCCGGCATCTATAGGTTACCGTTGGTAGACATCAGGCTGATAGAAGGATTCGGTGAAAAAAGCATCTCTAACCTTTCCGCCGCTATAGACAAATCAAAATCCCAACCACTGCACCGCCTGATCTTCGGACTGGGCATACGCCACGTGGGTGAAACCACTGCCAAAGTTTTAGCAAATTCGGTTACCCATGTCAAAGATTTTACCGAGCTTTCCATAGAAGATCTTGTGGGGTTGGAAGATGTTGGTCCAAAAGTTGCGTTAAGTATATATCAGTTCTTTCATAATATCGATAACCTCAATATGCTGGAAGAGCTGGAGAAGCTGGGTTTATCTTTAACCAATCAAAAAAAACAGCATAGTTTTTCGGGTAATCTCAGTGAGCAGACTTTCTTATTTACGGGCGCCATGCCAACATTAAAAAGGAGCGAAGCCGAAGCGTTGGTAGAAAAAAATGGAGGCAAGGTACTGGGAGGCGTTAGCAGCAAACTAAATTATCTGGTAGCGGGAGAAGATGCGGGAAGCAAACTTGAAAAAGCCAAAAAGATCCCTTCGATAAGGATCATTAATGAAACAGAATTTCTAAAACTCATTCAACAATAAAAGGTAAGTATTCTGAATATTTCTTACCTCACCATTTTTATTAACTTTAAATACATGGAATTCCGATGATAAAGAAAATCCAGGGCGAAGAATGGAAACCCTTGCAATTTCCAGGATGGAAACATCTCCGTAAGCAATATGCATTATCCTCTCATGGCCGCATTGCCAGCTATACAGATAACGTAACTGAAGATGGAAAACTTTTGCAGGGATCGCTTACCACAGGTTACAGAACCCTAAACCTGCATAGGCCGGGAAATAATGGCACCTTATACATTCATAGAGAGATTGCCAGGCTTTTCCTCAGGAAGCCATCAGTGAAAAATAAGTTTGTGGTGCATGCCAACCATAATAAACTGGACAATTCTGTCAAGAACCTGAAATGGGCTTCTCTTACAGAGATGATAGAACATCAGCAGAAAAGTCCCGCCAAGATCGCCTACAAAAAAGTTCAGGCTAACCGCACAGAAGGATTAAAGCTGAATGCTAACCAGGTCAAGAGCATTAAAAAAACGCTCGACGACAAAAAAAGAAAGATCACCATTAAAAAACTGGCTGAAAAATTCGGGGTGAGCGAGATGACGATGTACCGCATTAAAAGCGGGGAAAACTGGGGTAAGATATGATACAGGGCGCTACGCTGAAGTTTCTGAGAGATCTGGAAAAGAATAATAATAAAGCCTGGTTCGACGCTAACCGTAACCGCTATACAGACGCTAAAGAAGATTTCGAACAATTTGTAAGTTCGTTGCTTGCACGTCATGGGAAAAAAGATCCTGATATAGCCGAATTGACCCCCAAACAATGCACTTTCCGAATTAACAGGGATGTAAGGTTCTCAAAAAATAAATCACCCTATAAAAACAATATGGGAGCCAGTCTTAGCAGAGGAGGAAAAAAGTCGGGTTTTGCCGGTTATTATTTTCACCTGCAGCCCGGGGCCAGTTTTATCGGCGGAGGATTATGGAGTCCTGAACCTGCAGATGTAAAAAAAATACGCCAGGAAATTGATTATTGCAGGGATGAGTTCAAAGGCCTGATCGCTGGCAAAAAGTTCAAATCATATTATGGCGACCTGTATAAAGATGAAGAAATTAGCCTGGTAAAAGTTCCGCAGGGATTTGAAAAAGATAATCCTGCGGCGGAATATCTCCGTTTAAAAAGCTGGATAGCACAGAAATCTATTCCGGATAAGGCGCTCAGTTCAAAGGAACTGTTAGGGATATGCGCTGAAGGACTCCTTGCCTTACAGCCCCTGCTTGGTTTTTTAAATAGAGCTCTGCACGATTAACCTGTCATATATTAATATTTAAAAGGGGCAAAACGTTTACTGGTAAACGCTTTGCCCCTTTTAAACGGGTAGGCTTCAGGGTTTAGCCCAGCAATCCATGCTGAAAGCAGTATTCTGCGATCTGCACGGCATTGGTAGCGGCTCCCTTCCTGAGGTTATCGCTGACGATCCAGAGGTTGAGGGTATTCGGCTGACTTTCATCCCTCCTTAACCTGCCCACAAAAACATCGTCTTTATCATGCGCATCCATTGGCATAGGATACTGCTGCGCAGCAGGGTCGTCCACAACAATTACGCCGGGGGATTCCGATAACAACTTTCTCACGTCATTCAGATCGTAATCATGAGCGAATTCAACGTTAACGCTTTCGCTGTGGCCTCCCATAACGGGTATGCGCACGGTAGTGGAAGTAATACGAATGGTATCGTCGCGCATGATCTTCTGCGTTTCCAGCACCATTTTCATTTCTTCCTTGGTATAGCCATTATCCAGGAATACATCTATCTGCGGAATAACATTCAGATCAATAGGATACTTATAGGCCATAGGATATGCGCCATTCTTGCCTTTCAGGGCTTCATTGCGTTCTCCCATCAGTTGGTCAACGGCTTTTTTGCCGGTGCCGGTTACGCTCTGGTAGGTAGATACCACGATACGGCGTATGGAATATTTTAAGTGAAGCGGGTTCAGAGCCACTACCATCTGGATAGTAGAGCAGTTGGGATTAGCGATGATCTTATCCTCACGGGTAAGGCTATCCGCATTAATTTCCGGAACGATCAGTTTCTTGGTTGGGTCCATGCGCCATGCAGAAGAATTGTCGATTACGGTAATGCCGGCTTCCGCAAACTTCGGAGCCCATTCGAGCGAGGTTCCGCCGCCTGCTGAAAAAATGGCCACTGCCGGCTTTGCCGCAATAGCATCGGTCATACTGATCACCTTGTAAGATTTTCCTTTAAAAACCACTTCCTTGCCTACCGACCTTTCAGAGGCTACGGGCAACAATTCGGTTACCGGAAAATTTCTTTCTGACAAAATCTGTAACATTTTGGAGCCTACAAGGCCTGTGGCGCCAACTACTGCAACTTTCATGGATCCTCCTTTATCCTCCTCGCGGAGGTTTTTTTTAGTGATGAATAAAAAAGGCCTTCCTGTTGAGGAAGGCCTGGATATTTTGTACTACACAAAATTACTTTCAGCCTTCCCTGTGGAAATGCTTCTTTGTACGCTTTGTATAGATAATTGTTAACATAATGGGCGCAAAAATAATCGACAAATGGTATTAAACCAAAAATAATTGTTTTAATAAGGAATCCTTGATTTTATGAAGCCTGCAAAAGAACATGCCGACCTGTTTTTTACTTTCCTTACTGCCGTGTTTATCCCATGGCGTCCAATTTGCCTCCTTTTATTTTTGCAACATGATACGGATAGTTAAAATAGTTTTTTTGCTTTTGCCTGGCCTTACGGGATATGGGCAGCCGGCAGCGCCCATGGATATCGTGATCAATGAGGTATTGTTCAATCCACCGCGGGATGGTTATGATTATATAGAAGGCTATAACAGGAGCGCTAAAACAATTGATCTTTCGGAGATAAAGGTCGCGGGCAGGAACAGCGTTGGCGATATTTCGGGAATACGGCCCTTGGTGCGGGATAGCAAGTACCTGCCTCCGGGAGTATATTTTGTTATTACTGCAAATGAAAAATGGCTCAGGCAGCAATATGTCATTCCTGCCAGCGCGCTGATTTGCCAGGTCAGCTCCCTACCCTCCTTACCAGATGATAAGGGAACAGCGATATTACAGAATACAGAGGGTGAAGTAATTGACGAGCTGTCTTATTCGGCTTCCTGGCATTTTCAACTGATCACAGAAGCTTCAGGCGTATCGCTCGAAAGGATCAACTATTCAGCGCCTACTCAGGATAAAAATAACTGGGTATCTGCCGCGGCATCGGCGGGATATGGAACGCCGGGATCTCAGAATTCGCAGTTCAGGGCCGATATGATCGCCGCTGGCGAGATCACGGTTAGCCCGGCCATATTTTCTCCCGATAACAACGGACCAGATGGTTTTGCTCTCATCCAATATATCATGGATGAACCGGGATATATGGCCAACCTCCAGATATATGATCAATCTGGAATAATGGTTCGTCGCCTGCTGAAGAATACGCTGCTGGGAACTTCCGGGCAGTTCAGGTGGGATGGTCTTGACGACAGAAATAACAGGCTGCCGCAAGGTATTTACATTCTTTTCACGCAGGTGTTTAATCTGACTGGTAAAACAAAAAAATTTAAACAGGTAATAGTTCTGAAGCGGCTTTAATAACAATTTTCTTGTTTATTTTTTATTTACTTTAGGATTAAATTCTTTTATATGAAACAAGGAAAGATCCGGATATTTTTATTCCTGGCTATTGCTGTAATGGCTACCGCTGAACTTGCCGCCCAGCAAAAAACGCAGTTCATGCAGATCACTACCGTTGAATCGGTAGTAGGAGGAGGCCTTGGACGATCAAAGATGCTGATCACCAATGCCGATGGAAGCCAGGATGAGCGCGACCTCGACAACCTGTTCAGTCTTGCGGGTATTAATTTCAAAAATATCAGGTCTAATGAATCGACTATCCTTACCGCTTTGCAATCTT
>JBDTVL010000258.1:0-4721 GCA_040007215.1 Flavitalea sp. | reverse complement strand
GTGGAACGCCACACACACCGGATACTATCTCCGGAAATTTGTTGATCCGGGAGTAGAAGCAGGAAAATTTGCGAGCGATGTGCCCTGGCGCTATTACCGTTAAGCGGAGATCATATTGAATTATGCAGAAGCCTGTATGGAACTGGGTCAGGAAGCCGAGGCGCGTACCTATCTGAATATGATCAGGAAAAGAGCTGGAATGCCCGATATCACGGAATCCGGACAAGCATTAAAAGATCGCTATCGTAACGAACGTCGGATTGAACTCGCGTTTGAGGAACATCGTTTTTGGGATGTCCGCCGTTGGTTGATCGGGGAAGAAGCATACGTGCCTATTGGCGGCGTAAGCGTGATCTATAAGTTATTGCCCGACCATACCACTTCTCCTACGCCAACCTATACTCCAATCGTGGGTCAGTTAAGGGCCTGGGATGATAAATCTTATTTTCTGCCGATCCTGCGTGATGAAATGAACAAAAATATCAAGCTGGTACAGAACCCCGGTTTTAACTAGTAAGGGTTATTTGATTACGATCGGAGGGGTAGTCCCCTGGAACGTTTAAATTGATGATGATAGCAAAAAGTCATTTGGAATAATGTTAATAGCAGTATGCTTAGGATGGTTTATAACTAAGTACAGAAGTTTAAAATGATGATCAATGGATAGAAGAGATTTTGTAAAGAGCGCCGGCGTTGTTTCTGCCGGCGCATTCCTTTCTACAGATATGATTTTAGGGCCTGTTAAAAAGAAGAAGATTGCAATGGTAGGAACCGGTGGACGGGGAATAGGAATGTGGGGATTGCCAGTGATAAAAGATTTCGGTCAGGTGGCGTCGTTTGTCGGATTATGTGATATCAATCCAGGACGCCTTCAGACGGCGAAAGCCATGTTGGGATTGAGTTGTCCTACTTATACCGATTTTGACAAGATGATGAAGGAAACAAAGCCTGATGAACTGATCGTTACAACGGTGGATGCTACCCACAGCGAATTTATTGTAAAGGGTATGCAATATGGCGCTGATATTATCACGGAGAAGCCAATGACGACAGATGAAAAACAATGCCAGGCAATTCTGGATGCGGAAAAGGCAACCGGCAGGAAAGTAAGGGTTACGTTTAACTACAGGTATTCACCTCACAGGCAGAAAATATATGAACTGCTGCGCAGCGGGGTAATCGGCGACGTTACATCTGCAGATTTTCATTGGTACCTGGATGTTTCTCATGGCGCTGACTATTTTAGACGATGGCACCGTTTGAGGAAAAACTCCGGTTCTTTGCTGGTGCACAAAGCATCTCATCATTTTGATCTGCTGAATTGGTGGCTCCGGTCCGAGCCGGCGGAAGTATTTGCATACGGTTCTCTTGACCATTATGGAAAGAATAACCCGTTCCGTCATAGCAACTGTCGTCCCTGTCCTCACAAAAAAGAATGTAAGTTTTACTGGGATATTACGAAGAGTGAGAACTCGGTTAAATTGTATGTTAATAATGAACAACACGACGGTTATCTGCGTGATGGCTGTGTTTGGCGCGAGGATATTGATATTTTCGATAAAATGGCGGTGCAGATCAAATATGCTAATAACGTGCAGGTGAGTTATTCGCTGACCACCTATTCGCCGTATGAAGGGTACCGCATTGCATTTAATGGCACTAAAGGTAGAGTGGAGGCCTGGATCAAGGAGGCGCAGCCCTGGAAAGAAGAATCATTTGACGAGATATTTGTTACCAGCAATTTTGGCGAAAGAGAAATAATCCGTGTTCCGAATAATGAAGGCGGGCATGGAGGAGGAGACGCCAAATTAAGGAAGGACATTTTCGATCCCCAGGGAGAAGATGTTTACCGGCAGGCGGCAAACAGCCGCGATGGTTCCATGGCAATACTGGTGGGTATCGCAGCTCGAAACAGTATTGATTCCGGTAAACCTGTTAAAATAAGTGATCTTACATCTTTAAAACCGATGGCCAAACTTCAGAGTTGAGGCGTCAATTGCCCCTATCACTGATTGCAAGCGCCATCTCAAAACCTTCCTGATGCCGGTGTATTAATTCGGCATATTAAAAAAAATAATAAATAAATTTTCAATTATATGATTATGAAAATGAATTTAAAATTACTCTTCAGTTTGACGCTTGTCGCCATTTGTATGATCAATTCTGCAAATGCACAAACGCAGAATGGTTCGGTTAACGACACCATGTTGTGTGTCGGCGACCACTGGACCCCTGAACAGGGGAAAGCATTCCTTGACCAGAAACGGGAGGAAATCCGCACGGCCGCCGATTGGGAAAAACGTGAAGCGCTCATCCGGGCACACATTTTAAAAGGCGCAGAACTCGATCCAATGCCGAAAAAGACTCCGCTTAATCCGATCTTCAGTGAAAAGCGGGTTTATGACGGCTACCAGGTACAGAACGTTGCATTCGAATGCCTGCCTGGTGTGTATGTAACCGGAAGCTTATACACTCCGACAAAGTCCAAAGGCAGGCTTCCGGCCATATTGAACGCTGAAGGGCATTGGTCAGACCCCAAAAATTATGGAAGGTACCGTCCAGAAGCACAAAAAAGATTTGCGACTCTGGCGCGTATGGGCGCTATGGTGTGGAGTTATGACTGTGTCGGTTACGGGCAAATGGCGGAACTCGGTTGGATACATGAACATCCGAAAGCGGTCAAGCAGCAATTGTGGAACAGTATCAGAAGCGTTGATTTTCTTATCTCGCAAGGCGCAGACCCCAAAAGAATTGGAATGACAGGCGCTTCGGGAGGCGGAACCCAAACTATGTTACTGACAGCAGTCGACCCCCGCGTATCCGTTTCCGTACCGGTGGTAATGCCTTCTTCTTTTTTCTTCGGAGGCTGTGTGTGTGAAAGTGCAATGCCTATTCACAAAGACGTCAATTATCAGACAAACAACCTTGAAATCGCAGTAGCAGCCGCCCCGCGTCCGATGCTGATGATCTCATGCGGAAATGACTGGACAAAATACACACCTGAAGTTGAATACCCGCATGCCCAGTACATTTACGGCTTATTTGGGAAAAAGAACTTAGTGGAAAATGCGCATTTTCCCGAGGAGAAACATGGTTATTGGGACAGTTTCCGTAAGGCAATGTATGTGTTTATGGCCAAGCATCTAAAGCTTGATATCTCAAAAGCGCTGAATGCCGATGGCACAATTAATGAAAAAGATATCACCATTGAGCCTCAGCAGGCGCTCTACTCTTTTAATAGCGAACATCCCGTACCGGCAACAGCCATACTAACCAACGATAATGTAAAATGGTAGCAGTGAACAAATAAATAAATACGCAAGGAGCATATTATTAACTCACCAAAGTCTCCTTTGGCATCAGCCATTTTCTTTTGTGCAAGCGCGGTACCGGAAGATCTCCGGGACTGGATACTGCGCATAACGATGATGAAAATTTGCTATATACGATGAATGTGGAATGATGGATAACTCTAAGAGTTATCCATCATTCCACTATTGAGAAGATTCGCAGATCATCCAAGTGTATTGTGGATGTTTGTTTTTAAAGGTTTACAATATAATTTCCAGTGATGTTTCGTTGATGGGCAGATCAATGGCGGTGGCCGTGATCCTGGAACCCTTTGTCATGGCTATTTTCCTGATCATCTTTTTATTTCAGTATGGAATGGAAGAAGGAAGAAAAGCTAAAGCCGAATCGGTGGAAGAGCCGCAATGACGGAGGAAACATTAGCGGTTTAAATTAACTTTTATACACCTCAGTATAAAATAATGACGCTTGGTCATTAACGGTTTTTTTGTTTTTTCCGGGCACAGCATCTTCGCAACAGGAAATCAAACAAGGACAAACAATCACGGCCTCAATCATTAACTCTTTTAAACAATCAATTTTTATGCAAAAAATGTCTTTATGGCTGGCTAGCCTTTTCGTAGCGCTGTTGTTAAACAGATGCACAAAAAAACTCGAATCAACCCCCTCACTTGATTTGGAAGAACTCCCGACGGTATCCAATAGCGCTGCTTCCCCATCGGTGGTGTCCTGCCTTATCACAAAACTCGTTCAAGATTATGGCGGCATTAAAAATCCCGCTTATTTCACTTATGATGGATACAAAAATCCGGTAAGTATTGTGTTTACGCATGGCGGTACCGGTAATCCCAGTTGGTACTTTAAATATGATGCAAAGCATCGCCTGGTACGGTTGGATAAAAAATACCCCAATGGTCCGCTGGTGGAAACCCACAAATATGGATACAACCAGTACAATGCGATCGGGAAGGACAGCGCACATTATTATGAAGGTGGCGAAATTGTAATCGTTTCTTCTTTTACTTACGATCAGAAGCAGCGCCTAAACAAAGAAAGTTTTAAAGAGATCAAAAATAATGGCGGTCCTTTTGAAACGTTTCCAACGATCTATTATAATTATGATGTAAATAATAATCTGGTGGTGAATGGTTGGGCGGCTTCAAAATATGATCACAAGGTCAGCCCGCTGCGCACACATAAATTGTGGCAATTTCTGCACCGTAATTACAGTGTTAACAGTCCTGCTGTTCAGTCCTCATACAATACCAATGGTCTGCCCACTATCTATAAAATTGATAATGATCTTTTCTTTAATGGCGGACCTACCTCTGAAATACAGTATTTGTGTAAATAATTTACAGACTTCCATTGCCCCCGATCCTCCCTGCAGTATTGCTGGGAGGATTTTTTTT
>JBDTVL010000257.1:0-4727 GCA_040007215.1 Flavitalea sp. | reverse complement strand
GTTACTGCCGGCAGGTTCCCCAAACTGCAATATTTTCCGCAGGATTATTTATCTATCAAAGGACGTATCAGCGGACTTACCAAAACCCAGTTGACCCGCCAGGAGCTGACAGGCATACTGGAAATATCGGGCAAGCAACAGTTCCTGAATATTCCGGTGCAGCCCGAAGGCATTTTCAGTATCCAGGGAATGGTATTTTACGATACCGCAAAACTGTATTACCAGTTTAATAATGATAAGGAAAAAGTGCTCACCAGCAGGGCCACCTTCGATGTAAAGAATAATTTGCTGAATGCCGCTCCCGGTGTAAAACCCGATAGCAACTGGGCTTACCGCTATCCGCAGCCCGACCAGGCTATAGTGGACAAAAACAGGGATATAGCCCTTAAGAATAATCAGCTCCTGGAAGACCAGCGTAAGAAAGTGCAGACGCTGGCATCGGTAACGGTAGTAGCCAAGCAAAAGACCAAGAAAGAAACCATGGAGGATACCTATACTTCCGGACTGTTCAAAGGTGGCGACGGATATACCTTTATACTGGAAGATGATCCGCTTGGCGCCGCTTCTCAGAGCGTATTTACTTATTTACAGGGAAAGGTGGCAGGACTACAGATCACGGTTAACGGCCAGGATGCTACTTTGTCGTGGAGGGGAGGATCGCCCTCTTTATTCCTTAATGAAATGCAGGGCGATGTAAGTATGCTGCAGTCGATGTCTATGAGCGATGTAGCTATGATCAAGGTATACAGACCGCCGTTTTTTGGGGCATCGGGCGGTGGAGCGGGAGGAGCAATAGCTGTGTATACCAAGAAGGGCGCGGCTGCCAATAAAGATATAAAGGGCCTTGATTTTGCAAAGATACCCGGATATACTATGGCCAGGCAGTTCTATTCGCCTGATTACATGAAATATGATGAAGCGCAGACCCAGCCTGACTACAGGCCTACATTATATTGGAATCCCTTCGTGCTAACGGATAAGGATACCCGCAGAATTCTGTTCACCTTTTATAATAACGATATTACCCGGAAATTCAGGGTGATCATAGAAGGATGTAATGAACAGGGAAGACTGACCAGGATTGAAAAAGTTTTTCAGCCTTAGCTTCCTCTTTGTCCGCCTGTTTTAACAGGTTTCTTAGAAAATCCAGCTGGTTTTGAGGTCTTCTTTATGAATTGCGATTCCTGACCATTACTTTTAAGTTTACCGGCCGCTTTCTTATCTGCTTTAGAGTTCTTTGGTGTTAGCAATCCCATATTGATTAAGATTTATACTGCAATATACCGCGTTTCCTGCAAAATACCGTTTAAGGCTGAGGCGCAGCGATGCCTTTGCCATTACCTGGCTGCACGACTTAATATAAAGCGCCACATTAATAGTAATCATTAACCTTATGCTGCTCTTCAAAGCGCAGGGCGGCACGAGGGATAATTTGTATCTTTGATGCAGTAACAATAATGAAAGCATGAGTGAAGAAAAAAGTCTGAATTTCCTGGAAGAAATTATAGAAGATGATCTGGAAAAAGGAGTCTATAAGCAGATCATTACCAGGTTCCCTCCTGAACCGAATGGCTACCTGCATATCGGGCATGCCAAAACTATCTGCCTGAATTTTGGATTATCGAAAAAATATGGAGGATATACTAACCTCAGGTTTGATGATACCAATCCTTCAACTGAAGAAACAGAATATGTAGAAAGCATCAAGGCAGATGTTAGCTGGCTGGGCTTTGAATGGAAAAATGAATTGTATGCTTCCGATTATTTCCCCAAGCTGTATGAGTTTGCGCTGGCTTTGATCAATAAAGGTTTTGCTTATGTTGACGATTCCTCTTCTGAAGAAATCGCCCGCATGAAGGGAACGCCTGTTGAAGCCGGAAAAGACAGTCCTTTTCGTAACCGGAGCATAGAAGAAAATACTCGCCTTTTTGAACAAATGAAAAATGGTGAATTTGCAGATGGCAGCCGTACGCTTAGGGCAAAGTTAGATATGGCTTCGCCGAATATGCACATGCGCGACCCTGTTATGTACCGCATCAAACGCGCCCATCATCATCGCACAGGGGATAAATGGACCATCTATCCTATGTATGATTTTGCTCATGGGCAGAGCGATAGTATAGAAATGGTCACTCATTCCATATGCACGCTGGAATTTGTGCCGCATCGTCCTTTATATGACTGGTATATTGAACAACTGGGTATTTATCCTTCCAGGCAGTACGAGATGGCGCGGCTCAGTCTTACCTATACGATCATGAGTAAACGTAAATTACTGATGCTGGTAAAAGAAAAAATTGTGAATGGCTGGGATGATCCGCGTATGCCCACTATCGCAGGGTTAAAAAGAAGGGGCTATACGCCTGAAAGTATCCGCAATTTCTGCAACCTTATCGGCGTGGCAAAAAGAGATAACCTGATAGAAGTAGAGAGGCTGGAATTCTGTATACGCGAACACCTGAATAAAATAGCCGCAAGGCGGATGGTGGTATTCGATCCACTGAAAATTACCCTTATTAATGATGAAGATCCGGTGTCGATAATATCGGTGGAAGACAACCCCGAGGATACTTCGGGCCTGATGAGGGAGATACCCTTCTCCAGGCAATTGTATATTGAGAGGGATGATTTTATGGAACACCCTCCGAAAAAATATAACCGCCTTTCTCCTAACCAGGCGGTTCGTTTGAAAGGAGGTTACATTATAAAATGCGAAGAGGTAGTAAAGGATAGTTCGGGCGTGATACATGAAGTGCGGTGTAGTTTTGTTGCGGGAAGTTTAAGCGGGAATGATACCAGTGGAATAAAGCCCAAGGGCACATTGCACTGGGTAAGCGTGCCGGATGCCGTTCCAATAGAACTTCGGTTATACGACAGGTTATTTAAAGTGGAAGACCCTTCTAATGAGGAAGGCGATTTCCAGGAATATATCAATCCTGATTCTATGCAGGTGATCAGCGCTGCATATGCAGAGCCTGCTTTGCTGAAGGCAAAGTTCGATGAGCCCTACCAGTTTATCAGGAAGGGATATTTTTGCCTGGATAAGGATACCAGCGCCAGCAGGATCGTGTTTAACCGCACCGTTACGTTAAAAGATACCTGGGCCAAGGAAGTTAAAAAAGGAGGATAGTTGTTTCTATTTGTATTCGCCATATACTTCACGCAGGGTATCTGATATTTCGCCGAGCGTGCAATAATTTTCCACCGCCTGGATCACTATAGGCATAATGTTTTCATCGCCTGATGCCGCGTCATTCAGCGATTGCAGCAGGTTATCGACCTTTGCAGGATCGCGCCTTCTTTTCAGCGATTCTATTTTTTCCGTTTGCACCTGCCTGATCTCATCGCTGATACGGAAAACCGGGGCGGCTTCGGGTTTGTCGGCTATAAATTTATTTACGCCAATGATGATCTTTTCTCCTGTTTCGATCTTTTTCTGGTAGGCATAGGCGCTCCTCGCGATCTCCTCCTGTATATATCCCTGTTCGATGGCGCTGACGCTTCCGCCCATGGCGTCAATAGCGGCGATCATAGCCAGGGCTTCCCGCTCTACGTCGTTGGTTAACGTTTCCACGAAATAACTTCCTGCCAGCGGGTCAACTGTATCCGCAACCCCGCTTTCATAAGCTACGATCTGCTGGGTGCGCAGGGCTATCCGCGCAGCTTCTTCTGTGGGCAAACTCAACGCTTCATCATAACCGTTAGTATGCAGCGACTGTGCGCCGCCAAGCGCGGCAGCCAGCGTTTGGATGGTTACCCTGGAAATATTATTCAGCGGTTGCTGTGCGGTGAGCGTGCTTCCACCTGTTTGCGTATGAAACCGTAACATCAGCGCTTTAGGATCGGTGGCGCCCAGTTCTTTCATGATATTGGCCCACATTCTTCTTGCCGCGCGGAACTTGGCCACTTCTTCAAAAAGATTGTTGTGGGCATTGAAGAAAAATGAAAGACGTTTTCCAAATACGTTAATGTCGAGTCCTTTCTGCAACGCAGCTTTCACGTATGCCTTACCGTTACTAAGCGTAAAGGCGATTTCCTGAACGGCGGTGCTTCCAGCTTCCCGGATATGATAACCCGAAATAGAAATGGTGTTCCATTTAGGAACTTCCTTACTGCACCATTCAAATATATCGGTAATGATGCGCATGGAAGGTTTTGGGGGATAGATATAAGTTCCGCGTGCCGCGTATTCTTTCAGTATATCGTTCTGCAGGGTGCCGGATATTTTTTTCAGATCGGCGCCCTGTTGTTTGGCTACCGCTACATACAGCGCCAGTAGTATGAACCCGGTGGCGTTGATGGTCATGGAAGTGGATACTTTTTCGAGGTTAATATCTTTAAACAGCATCTGCATGTCTTCGATACTGTCTATGGCCACGCCAACTTTACCTACTTCGCCTTCCGATAGCGAATGATCACTGTCATAGCCTATCGGGGTAGGCAGATCGAAGGCTACGCTGAGGCCCATCACGCCCTGCGATAGCAGGTAATGATAACGTTTGTTACTTTCTTCGGCGGTGCTGAATCCGGAATACTGGCGCATGGTCCAGAGTTTGCCCCGGTACATGTCGGCCTGAACGCCTCGGGTATAAGGAAATTCGCCAGGCAGTTCATGCAGCGGCTGGCCTTCGAGGTCGGCCGCGGTGTAGAGCTTTTTTATTTCAATGGCAGAATCGGTATATAATGGATTATCTGTCGGCATACGTTTTATTGCTTCGCCCGCCGAA
>JBDTVL010000256.1:0-4736 GCA_040007215.1 Flavitalea sp. | reverse complement strand
GGCTATTTCAAAACCTTTAAGGTAACCATATTTATCCTTAGCCATCAAGCCATCGGCATGCGTAAAGCTTACCAGAGCTTTCGGTCCATCTAATTTTAATGACTCGTATACAGGTCCGCTTTTTTCCATTTTTTTATCATAGAGATCATTAAGCGCAATTGCCGCAAGCCTGGCGCCTACATCCTGTTTATTTCTTGGATGTATGTCTTTCGACTGACCTATGTCCATTGTTACGGCCATTCCGGTATTTGGAAAGGTTAGCGTAGCCGTTTGCGCCTCTCTTAACTCGGCCCAGGCGCTCCCCTTCTCTGTTGTTCCGTTATCCGAGTTAAAACTAGCCAACTGAACAAAATAGAAGGGAAAATCGCCCTGTTTAAATCTTGTTCTCCAATCCTGTATCATTAAAGGAAAAGATTTTCTGTACTGAAAAGCCCTCCCTGCATTAGTTTCACCCTGGTACCAGATAGCGCCGCGGATGGAAAAGGGAATTAAAGGATTAATCATACCATTAAAGAGCAGGGAAGGATAATTATTCGGATCAACTTTTTCCGATCTTTTGGCGGCGGCGACTTCCACTTCCTGAAAAGTGGCCTCTTTAAAGATGTCTTTAAACTCTTCTGTTTTTTCCAATGCGTCCTTGCTTATCCAGGTTTCTACCATAGTGCCGCCCCATGATGAATTGATCAGTCCAATGGGAACATGCAGTTCATTGTATAGTTTCCTGGCGAAATAATAACCGACGGCAGTAAAATTACCCACAGTTGCAGGAGTAGTAGCTTCCCACTCACCTTCTTTAAAATCTTTAACCGGCGATGTTTCCATAACATGTGGAATCTTGATATGTCTTATCTGCGAATAATCGGCAGCCTTCATTTCCCTTTCAGCGCTATCGGTAAGTTTAACCGGCCATTCCATATTTGACTGACCGGAACAAATCCAGACCTCTCCTACCAAAACATTATCCAGCGTAATGATATTTTTACCTTTAGCGATCAGTTGGTAAGGTCCGCCTGCAGCTTCCTGGTCCAGTTCCAGTTTCCATGATCCGTCTTTCGCAGTTTTTGTCTTTTTTACCTGCTTGTTGAATTGCACAGTGATCTTTTCACCTGGCGAAGCCCAACCCCAGACAGTAATAGGTTTATTCCGCTGCAACACCATATTACTTCCGAACAAATGCGGCAATTGAATATCGGCCAGCGCCAGCAAGGAAAAGCAAAGCGCAATGAGTAAGAAGGAAAATTTTTTCATACTATATATTTTAAATTTTTCGTTCGGGATAAATATTACTTAAAGTAAGATGAAGTTTTTCATTTGGAAGAATGCAGTTCCTATTTTCATCAGTTGACCAGATTTTGCGGTGATCCGTTCAGGAAATCAGCGATATTTTCCTTTGTTGCCTTCATGAGCCTTTTCCTGGCTTCAAAACTTACCCAGGCAACATGCGGCGTGATCAGGCAGCCAGGAATGCCAATAAGCGGATGATCGGCTGGCGGCGGCTCAATACTGAGCACATCAAGAGCCGCTCCGGTAATACCACGGTTTTTAAGGACTTCCGCCAGTTCCTTTTCATTGATCAGTTGCCCCCTGGAAGTATTGATCAGAAAGGCCGTAGGTTTCATTAAAGACAGAAGAGCGGCATTGACAAAACCGGTATTATCCCTGGTCACAGGACAATGAAGGGAAACAAAATCGCTTTTTGAAAACAATTCTTCCATACTCACCTGTTTGCCCAGACCTTCTTTTGCCGAGCGGTTATGATACAATACCTGCATTCCGAATGCCTGGGCTATCCTGGCAACCCGCTGCCCTATCCGGCCAAACCCAACTATTCCGAGAGTCTTACCACTGATTTCGGTGATCGGCGAAAGCGTATAACACCAGTCAGCCGCTTTTGACCATTCTCCCCTGGCAACGCTTTCTGCATGTAAACCTACCCTGTTGGAAAGTTCCAGCAACAGGGAAAAAGTATGCTGGGCTACAGAATCTGTTCCATATACCGGTACATTACAAACGATAACGCCATTTTTCTTCGCGGCTTCCGTATCAACAATATTATAGCCGGTAGCAGTAACCGCAATCAGCCTGAGCTGCTTAGCGCCATTGATCGTCTCTGCATTAACGGGGGCCTTGTTCGTAACGATAATAACGGCGTCCTTACAACGTTCCGCCATTAATGCAACAGGCGTTCTGTCGTAGTATTGTATATTTCCAAGATCGTATATCTCATCCCAGCTAAGATCGCCGGGATTCAGCGTATGGCCGTCTGCAATGACTATATTAATATCTTTTAACGAAGGGCTGCTCATTTATCGTGATTGTTTTTCGCTGATGATGAAATTATTGTTCTTTTATGGTTATCCCCACCAATGATATCTATGCTGGAAATGTTATTATCCAGTAGTAAAAAGGAAGAAGACTGCGAAACAAAAGAGCTTCCATGATATATTTCTTCCTTTCTTGTTTTCCCGTTTTTAAGATGAAAGAGCGCGAATTTATCGTCATCGGCCAGCTTAACAAGCTCGGTGGCTTTACTTTTTTTAAATATTTTCAGCGCGCCTTTATTCTGTGAGGCCGCAAGCAGATAACTGTTCGCAGCGCCCGACAATTTTACCAATGCCTTTGCATTCCCCGGAACAAACAGTCCGCCTTCGGTAATCGACTGGGGCTTAAAATTTCCCAGCCCGTCGCCCAGCAGTACCAAACCATTAAGGGCATCATATCTTCCCACAGCAACTTCAGTACCGAAGTCATTTCCAACAAGGACCAGGTCGAGGTTGCCATCGCCATTAACATCATCCGTTACCATGCCATATACCGGGGCCATTTGCGCCAGCCAGGGCAGTTCATGCATAGCAAATTTTCCATTGCCAAGATTTTCGATATAGGCGCTGCTGAAAAAATTGGCTTCCAGCCGGTACGCTGCCTGAATATCCTTTGCATCAAGCATCTGGTCCATACCAGCTTCTGCGAAGGATTTATAGGTCAGGAATTTTTTCTTCAGCGCTGGTAATTGGTCTATCACATCATCACGGTTTTGCGCCGGAAATTCTTTTTTCTGACCATGCATATCAGGAAGATAAAGCGAAGATATGCCCACATACGTTTTATTTTGCGCAAAATCGCCGCCATATATCCTTACCGGGTATGCTTTGTTGGCGCGGTAGTAACTGTTGGCGCCAAGGTTTCCAGCCACATAGTCTATATCCCCGTCATTATCAAAATCACCGGCGGCAATGCTGTTCCACCACCCCTTATAACCATCAATGCCTGTGGCCGCGGTAATATTTTTATATTTCCCTCCAACATTTTTAAATACCTGGATGGACATCCATTCGCCGGTAATCACCAGGTCGATACTTCCGTCATTATCATAATCGGTGAACAGGGCATCGCAAACGAGGCCGATATCTTTTAATTCCGGGGCAATTTCACTGGAAATATCGGTGAACCTGATCTGGCCATTTTTTGAATCATTCCGATAAAGGAAACTGCTTACGGCTTCAGGATATCTGCCTGGCAGAACTCTTCCTCCAACAAACAGATCCAGATCGCCATCATTATCAATGTCGGCGGCTTTTACGCAACTCTTGCTGGTAAAATTTTTCGGCAGTACAGAATCACGGAAGCTGAAATTACCTTTCCCGTCATTTTCAAAAAACCTATCCTGGAAATTTTTGGAACCTGCGTCAAACTCGCTGCTTCCGCTGGTCAGGTAAAGATCAGGATCACCATCGCCATCTGCGTCAAATAATAAAATGCCTATATTTTCCGGCCGTCTTGCATCGCGTTGGTTAAGAAAAGGCAATTTTTTTTCAATGAATGCGCTATCGGCCTGCTGCATTAAAAAGCTTACCTGATAATCGCCGGTTCCTCCGATACAAATATCATCCAGCCCATTTCCATCTATATCACCTACGGCCAGACCAGGTCCATATTCTGAAAGCTTATGCGGCAGTAATCGCTGCGCATTGAAATCTATATAGTCGGCTTCGTGGTGCTGGTAATTTACCTTATACTTTGAGGTAACATCCGTAAAAAGACTATTGGACGCCAGCAAAACTTTAGCGGACAAGGCAACGCTCATGGCATTCTTTTCATTCACTTCTACAACCTGGTTAGCGCTGATGTTGCGTAACAACTGCATTTTACCCGAATTCCATTTGATGGTCATCGAATCTACCTGTATCGATTTTCCCAGCCCAAATAAAACGGTTTGTTCCACGCAGGAAAGATAACCCCGGTAAGGAGAATTTTCCCAAACCTGTTTTTTACCATGATCATAATAAATAGTGGCGATAGCGCCGAGTCCGTTCCTGTTTTTTTGTTCGCCGTTAAACCTGATCTTTAAAAAATTGGCGCTTATTTTTTCTTTGGTATTGATGGTATTCTCATAAACAAAAGCAGGATCGTTGATGTTATTGATCACATAGTCGAGGTCGCCATCGTTATCCAGATCAACATATACAGCTCCGCTGGAAAAGCTGGGCTGATCAAGGCCCCAGTCTTTTGTTTTATTTTCAAAACGGGCATCGCCAATATTTCTGTAGGCATAATTGTTTATCCTGATCTGCGGTATCTGCGCAATAAGCTCCTTTTTGGAAGCTATATTGGCCGAACGGCTGCGGAATGCCCCAAAGTCATGATCTGTAACATCACGCGGGTAGCCATTGGTTATAAAAATATCGCGCGAACCATCGTTATCAAAATCGGCAATGTTGGCATTCCAGCTCCAGTCA
>JBDTVL010000255.1:0-4744 GCA_040007215.1 Flavitalea sp. | reverse complement strand
ATTTGGAAGAAGTAACGCAGCCTCAGGGACATTCTACTTCAGGTAGTCATGAACGTTATAAAACACCTGAGCGCCTGGAATGGGAAAGAGAATGGGACGCCAATAAAAAATTAAGACAGTGGATACTCGAAAATGCCCTCGCCAGCGAAGAAGAACTGAACGATATTGAAGTTGCCGCGAAAGCATACGTGAAAAGAAGCAGGCTCACCGCCTGGGACAGATTCGCGGAGGCTATGAAACTGCGCGTGAACAAAGCTATTGAACTGATCGACGAACTGGTTTCAGGGGGCGCCGATATCCATGGCAATATCCTCAAAATAAAAAAAGAACTGGTCTCTAACAGGGAACCTCAGATAAAAGATATTCTTAAAACCTTATATGCTATCCTGCTCGATTCAGGCAATGCTTTGCAGGCACAGGGTTTAAGGAATTATTACGAAGAGCTGAAGCAGGAAGGATATACTATCTATTCAGCGCAACTGTATGATGAATCGCCGAAAAGTCCGCTGCTCACCCAATCTAATAAGCTGGTATATACGCCCGATGCCCCGTGGATAAATGGTTTTGAAATACTGAATAAATATTTTGATGAATTATTCAGTTCCAACCCGCTCGTGATCGCTTATGGAGAAGATGTGGGCCAAATAGGCGATGTGAACCAGGGCTTTGCCGGACTTCAGAAAAAATATTCTGATCTGCGCATATTCGATACCGGTATACGCGAGCTGACCATCATCGGGCAGGGTATTGGCTTATCTATGCGAGGGTTAAGGCCTATCGCCGAAATACAATACCTCGACTATATTCTGTACGGACTTCAAACCCTGAGCGATGACGCGGCCTCGATGAGCTGGCGTACCAAAGGCCGGCAGCGTTGTCCTTTTATCGTTCGCACACGCGGGCACCGGCTGGAAGGTATCTGGCACAGCGGCTCCCCGCTGGGTATGATGATCCATGCGCTTCGCGGATTTCATGTATGCGTTCCGCGTAACATGGTGCAGGCTGCCGGCATGTACAATACCTTGCTGAATGGTAACGACCCGGCGATCATCGTGGAATCACTCAATGGCTACAGGCTTAAAGAACGACTTCCATCCAACCTGCTCGGCTACCGGGTAGCGCTCGGCGAACCGGAGATCATTCGCGAAGGAACAGATATCACTATCGTTTCCTACGGTTCTACATTAAGAATAATAGAAGAAGCCTGCGATATCCTCCACGGACAAGGCATCAGCGGCGAGATCATCGATGTACAAACGCTGCTTCCTTTCGACCGGCCCGAGACCATTCTCAGCTCGCTGAAAAAAACAAACCGGATCGTATTTATCGATGAGGATGTTCCCGGCGGCGCTGCCGGTTATATGTTCACCATGGTGATGGAAAAGCAGGGTGGCTACCGCTGGCTGGATACCGCTCCAAGGACCATCACCGGAAAAGATCACCGGCCCAGTTATGGCACCGATGGCGATTATTTCAGTAAACCGAATACGGAAGAGATCGTTGAAGTGATCATGTCGATGATGAAAGAATAATGACGTAAGCGATGGCTGGAGGATGAACAATTAAGAGGGTTAACATAGAAGCTATCACGACTAAATAAAAACTAATGCTGTCCATTGGGGAAAAAAGATTTATCCGTTATTGGCAGGACCAGAGAAAAGGCGGCCGCTGGATATACTATCTTTTATATATTCCTGTTGGCACATTTATCTGCAGCCTGATCATCTCCATATTTTTATATCTTTTCTTCCAGGTGGTATTAGGATCTGTTTTCCTGTGGTTCGTATTTTCCGGGGGATTTTTATTCAGCGCTATACTTACTATTTATAGCTGGTATAATGGCGAAAAAAAATTCAGGAAGATCATTCGACGGGAAGTGGCTGCCGGAGTAAAGGCAGACGATTTATCCGGAGAACTTTAATAATGGCTGGCCTACTATTATTTATTAAAAGCCTGCTGATCCTGACAAAATAAAAAATGGCAGTCAACACGCAATGCCGTCAACTGCCATCCTTATGCGAATATATTTACTGCAGGTTGTGAAATACTTTTTGTACGTCTTCGTCCTGTTCCAGTTTATCCACCAGCTTTAATACATCCTGCGCCTGGTCTTCCGGCAACTGCACGGTAACGCCTGGGATCCATTCCAGTTCGGCGCTGATAGGGGTGATCCCTTTTTCTTCCAGCGCTTTCTGCATATTGCCAAAATCGGTGAATGCGCTGCGAAGCACCAGTACGGGCTCGCCATTTTCTCCCGTTCCCTCTCCCATTTCTTCCAGGCCGAAATCGATCAGTTCAAATTCCAGGTCCTCCGGTTTAAGTCCTTCGGGCTTTAAACGAAAGGCGCCCATTTTCTTAAACTGAAAGCTAACGCTGCCGCTGTTACCCAGAGAGCCGTGCCCTTTATTGAAATGCGCACGCACATTGGCAACGGTACGCGTTGGGTTATCGGTAGCGGTTTCTATCAGAACAGCAACGCCGTGAGGGGCATAGCCTTCATAAAGAATCTCTTCAAAATTGATCATCTCCTTGCCCATGGCCCTTTTAATAGCAGCTTCCACCCTGTCTTTGGGCATGTTCACGCTACGTGCATTCTGCATGCACCTGCGCAGTGAAGAATTGGCATCCGGATCAGGACCTCCTGTTTTTACGGCGATGGCAATATCTTTTCCGATACGCGAAAACTGCTTGGCCATTTTATCCCACCTGGCAAACATGGTGGATTTTCTAACTTCAAATATGCGACCCATAAACTAACGCCCTTATTTTTTATCGCCCGTATTGCGGACCTTTGATTGATTCCATTTGGATAAAAAGAACAAGATATGTAATACTGAAAAAATCAGCGAAAAATAAAACAAACCAGTATCCGGCTCATCTGAAATATTATGATGGATCAGGGCCACTATCACCAGAAGGGCTACCAGCGCTAAACCGCAAAGAGAAACGATTCTGCTGCTCCTCGCGTAGGTAGCAGGCTGATGATCCGAAAGCGCGCTGTACTTCATACTGTAAAGAAGATATACATCAAAGCCGATCAGCATCCATACGATCAATCGTATCCAGGTATCCAGCGGCAGAAAAACCATCATAAATAAACAGGTGGCCATACCTAGGATGGGCACCAGCGGAACAAGCGGCGTTTTGAACGCTCTTTTGATATTCGGCTCTTTAACCCTTAACACCCATACGCCGATGCATACCAGTATAAAAGCGAAAAGCGTTCCGATACTGGTCATTTCCCCTACCACTCTTGCCGGGATAAAAGCAGCAAAAACGCTGACTACTGCCATGAACAGGAAATTAGATTTGGCAGGCGTTTGGAATTTCGGGTGAACCTTATGAAATATTGGCGGTAACAGACCGTCTTTACTCATCGAAAAGAAAACCCTCGACTGCCCCATCAGCATCACAAGGATCACTGAAGCATATCCTCCAAGGATCGCTACGAGTATCGCGCGGTTCAGCCATGGATAATCGGGATGAATAACGCCCGATGCATCTGCCGAACCCATATGTTCGATAGCCACGGCAACTGGAGCGATACCGTCTTTACCGGCAAAGCTGGTATAACTGGTAACGCCGGTCATCACATGCGCAAACAGTATATATAATACGGTACAGATAGCCAGCGAACCGAGAATACCCAGCGGCATATCCCGCTTTGGATTTTTTGCTTCCTGGGCCGCAGTTGACACCGCATCGAAACCGATATAAGCGAAAAACACTACTGCCGCTGCCCGTATAATACCGCTGAATCCGAACTCTCCGAATTTGCCGGTATTGTCAGGTATATAAGGGGTGTAATTAGCAGTGTTGATATATTGCCATCCCAGGACGATAAAAATGATCACCACCGTTACTTTCAATCCAACAATTACCGCGTTCACTTTGGCGCTTTCGCTGGTTCCTTTTACCAGCAGCAAACTCATGAGCACTACGATAAAAACGGCGGGGAGGTTGATCACGCCTCCATCCCAGGGGCCGGTGGCCAATGCGGGCGACAGATGAACATCGAACCCCTCCAGGAACTTGACGAGGTAACGGCTCCAGCTAATAGCCACAGTAGCCGCGCCTACGGCATATTCCAGCACCAGGTCCCACCCGATCACCCAGGCAATAAATTCGCCCATGGTAGCATAGGAATACGTATACGCGCTCCCCGCAACGGGAATCATCGAAGCGAACTCGGCATAACAAAGCCCGGCAAAAGCGCATCCGAGCGCCGCAACAATAAAAGAGATAGTGATGGCGGGGCCTGCATTATTAGCTGCAGCGCCACCGGTAATGGAAAATAATCCGGCGCCGATAATAGCGCCAATACCCAGCGCTATCAGCGAACCTGCGCCTAATGTTTTCTTCAGCCCCTTTCCTGTTTCTGCTGATTCATTGATTAAAAGATGTATCGGTTTTCTAACGAATAAACTCATAACAGTCTGGGTTACTATTGAAGATGATGTATAATACTTTATAAGTGGGAAGATATGATTTTCCTGAAATAATCCTGTATTGGTAAACCTTCATCAATCGCCATTCCTGTAATGGATTATTTTATAAATATTATATTGCGCACAAATCGCTGCGCAGGAACATGAAAAAGGGCAACCAGCTCACCATATATATTATCATTGCCCTTGCCGCCGGCATCATCCTCGGGTATATCCTTAACGGCCAATGGCTGGATAAAGAGAACGCTATCATTTCAGCGGCCGATCAGCAGATCAGGACCATCGATGGCTCGCTT
>JBDTVL010000254.1:0-4750 GCA_040007215.1 Flavitalea sp. | reverse complement strand
AAAACACCTTGACTCCGGTACTGCACTGCACAATTTACGATGAAAAATAGCTTTCTGGTTCTGGCCATCCTGTTTTTGCTTACCAGCTCTTACGCCTACTCGCAGGATATAGAAAAAACGACCTTTTATGTGTCGGCTACGGGCAACGACAACTGGTCGGGAAAAAGCTCCGACCCTGACAATACGAATAACGATGGGCCTTTCCGGACATTCGAAAAAGCGAAGTCGGTTATTGAAGAATTAACCGCTACTGAAAAAAAACACATAGATATATCCGTTCTTATAAGAGGCGGTATCTACACGCTCGCGCATACGCTCATCCTAAGCTCCTCTCCGAATAGCCAGGCACAGGTTACCTGGAAAAACTACCTGAATGAAAAAGTACAGTTAGTGGGCGGTCAATCCATCAATGGATTTAAAGAGGTTACCGACAGCGCCACGCTGAAAAGAATAAATACACTATATCAAAAAAATATTTACCAGGCAAACCTGAAAGCTTCAGGCATTAGCGCTTATGGAACCATTGGCAACCGCAGCAGGCCCGGTCTTGAACTTTTTTTTAAAAGTAAAAAAATGACGCTGGCGCGATGGCCAAATGAAGGATGGACAAAAATAGCCGATGTACCACAGACCGGCCAGCTGGTTAATCCCGGCGAATTGCCACATATGCGGTTTGGCCTGCCCGTTGGAAGGCATTACGGAAGATTTACCTATGAGGGCAACAGACCAAATAACTGGGCCAGCAAAAGCGATATTTATTTACATGGCTACTGGACCTGGGACTGGTACGATGAATTTCTACAGGTGAAATCTATTGATACCGTTACAAAAGAAATTTTCATTAAAGAACCACATTCTCATTACGGCTATTGTAAAGAACAAAGATATTACGCCCTTAACATACTCGAAGAACTGGATCAGCCAGGCGAATGGTACCTTGACCATGATAAAGGACAATTATTTTTCTGGCCTCCATCGAAGCTGGAAGCGGAAAACGTTTTTATTTCACTGCTGGAAGAACCGCTTATACAACTTGACAGCGCTGAAAACATACATATCGAAGGCATTACTTTTTCTTACTCACGGGGCCATGGCCTGGTGATGGCTGGAGGAAAGAATAACCTGGTGGCCGGATGTGTTTTTAATAACCTTGGCGATATAGCGGTAAAGATTGAAGGAGGAAAAAATAACGGCATCGCCAGTTGCGATATATACGACGTAGCTGCTGGCGGTATTGTACTTAGCGGCGGCAACCGGAAAACGCTGGAGCCCGCTGGTAATTTTGCGGTCAACAATCATATTCATGATATCGGGCAATGGATGCGCACGCATCAATCGGCCGTTACCATTTCCGGAGTTGGCAACTATATAGCCCATAACCTGATACATAACGGACCCAACTCAGGCATCGCGCTTACCGGTAATGAACACCTCATTGAATATAATGACCTGCACGATATGGCGCTGGAAACCGGTGATGTAGGCGCTTTTTATATGGGACGCGACTGGACAGAAAGAGGAAACATCATCCGTTATAATTATTTCCATGACCTCACAGGCCCTAACCAGCATGATGTAAATGCAGTATACCTCGATGACTGGACCAGCGGAACAACAGTAACCGGAAATATTTTTTATAACTGCGCAAGAGGGATCATGATTGGCGGGGGACGCGACAATATGGTTGACAACAATATTTTTATAGGATGCAGCCCGGCTGTGCATGTCGATTCCAGGGGATTAGGATGGGCAAAATATTACTTCGATGGCTCTGATAATACGCTTTTTAACAGGATGGATTCGATGGATTATAAACACCCTCCCTATTCAGAAAAATATCCAATACTATTATCACTGTATAATGATCAGCCCGCTGTAGCAAAAAATAATACGCTCACCAGGAATATTGCTTTCCAGGGAAGATGGATAGATATGCTTGACGGACTTGACCTGTCAACCATTAAAGTAGAAAACAATATTGTTGCGGCGGCCAATAAGGATTATAAAAATGAGAAAGATAAGATTGAGAAAAATAATCCGGGCATCTATGATTACAAACAGGAAGATTTCAGGATAAAAGCAAAAGCCTTAAAAATGGGTTTCAAACCCCTTCCCTTTTCCAGCATTGGATTACAGAAAGATAATTATCGTGAAAACCCAATAAAAACATTCCGTTAAAATGAAAAGTTCTTTATTCCTTATTTCCTGCATTTCGCTGGCGAGTTTTTGCTCCGCGCAAAGACCTGCGCAGGGGCCCATGGATAATAAAAAATATACGCCCGAAAAACTGGGCTACAAATTATTCTGGGAAGACGGGTTTGATGGAAGTACGCTCGACTCGTCCAAATGGGCCATCAGGGGACCCGGCGCACGGGCTACAGGATATGTTTCGGCTTCGGCGACAACATTAAAAAATGGTTTCCTTTATTTGCATGCCCTCAAAAAAGAAGACAGCCTGCTGATCAGCGCCGTAGGATCGCAGGATCGTTTTATGACCACTTATGGTTACTTCGAATGCCGGGCAAAACTACAACGCTCGGCAGGTGAATGGGGCGCATTCTGGCTTCAGTCGCCAAAACTTTCCGGCGGCGACGATCCCGCTGTTTACGGAGCGGAAATAGATATCATGGAATTCTTTAAAAAGCTGGGCCCGGATATCGTGTCGCATAATGTTCACTGGGGCCCTTATGGCGCCGGTCAGCATACCACGCATGGTATGCAAAGTTATCTCAAAGGCGTCAGTAAAGGCTTTCACAAGTTCGCGCTGGAATGGACGCCGGATAAATATATTTTTTACATTGACGGCTATAAATTTTACGAGGTAACAGAAGGCATATCAAAAATAGACCAGTATATCATTCTGAGTATGGAATTGCCTAATGATGCAAAAGACCTGAGCAAAGCAACATTTCCCGATGTGTTTGTTGTCGATTATATAAAAGTGTATAAAAAGCAATAACCCATTTTATCGCAATACCATAAAAAATTTAAATTAATAATAGTCTCACTGTACCAATGATACATTCAATAAATAAAGCTCCCTTAGTAAAATTATTTATTTCCGGGGCCATAATAGCTGCCATTAGTTTCCTGTTTTCTTTTCGCTCTTCCGACGCTGTTAGTTTCTCAACAGATTTTTTAACGCTTAGCCTGGACAAGCAGGGAAATATAACTGGCATTAAGGATAAGACCAATGCAAAAGAATATTTCCCTTCGGGAGAAAAAGCTTCTCTGCTTTCTTTATACAAAGATTCCGCTTATATAAGGCCGGTATCCCTGGAATATAATGAGGCTAAAAACAGGATAACGCTGCGCTACCCCAATGGGTCATTAGCTGTCATTAGCGTGATGAATAAAAATCCTTATCTCCGTTTCGAGTTGGTGTCTTTACTACCCAGGAATGGCGTGGAAGCGATTGTTTGGGGCCCCTATCCAACCACTATACGAAAGTCTATTGGAGAAACCATTTGCATTGTTCACGACGATCATTTTGCCTTCGGCATGCAGGGGCTTAATATTAACACCATTGAAGGATTACCAGAGGGTAACGATAATTCATGGGGAGGTTCCTTTATTGACCCCCTTCCCGGTCAGGTATTGCCCGATTCCTTAAAAGACCAGGTAGGCAAAGAAGTAGAAGTAAATGCTAACCTTACCGGCGATATGCCTGAATATGTCAGAACCTACCGGGGAACTGCAGCCGTAAAAAAACCTTATGGCAGCGATATCAGGCTTTTTGCCCGCGACAGGAGAATAGGCCGGCTGGTAAAAAATGTATATAGCAAAAATGGCGTCAGCATGCAGTATGTTGAACCGATCAATGTAGACTTTGCCGGTTCAGCAGTCGCCATTTTCGGTTGTCCGGAAAAGGGTGTTCTGGATATCATAGAAAAAATTGAGCTGAATGAAAAGCTCCCCCATCCCATGCTAAATGGCGAATGGATCAAACGATCCCCGACGGCCAATAACGCCTACTTCATGTTTGAAGGAAAAGATATCAGCAAAGGGCTTGAGTATGCATCGGAATGCGGTTTTTCTCTAATGCATATCGGAGAAATATTTAAAACCTGGGGGCATTTCGGATTGGAAACGGACCGTTTTCCCGGCGGAGCTGCAGAAATTAAAAAAGTTACCGATAATGCGGCGAAGCAAGGCATAGCTTTGGGCGCGCATACCTTATCAATGTTCACGGCTACCGACGACGCCTATATTTCTCCGGTTCCCAACGATAGCTTATGCAAAGTGGGAAGCACATTATTATCGAAAGATATTGGAGAGAACGACAAGATCATTTTTATTGAAAGCTCCGATTACCTGAATAAATTATGGGGAATAAGAACGATCAAGATAGGAAAGGAACTGATTGCCTTCCGGGAAATATCGGCCGATAAACCCTGGCGGCTGCTCGATTGCAAGAGAGGCCAGTACAACACTAAAAAATCTGCTCACAAAGCAAAAAGCGTGGTGGATGAACTCTACAACAATTCGTATGGAGGTTTTTATCCGAATATTCACCTGCAGGATGCTTATGCCAAAAGGCTGGCGGAAGTATGTAATGAAACAGGTTTGGGATTGATGGATTTTGATGGCATGGGCGGTGAATCGCCCAGCGGTCATGGCGCTTACGGCGTAAATAAATTCATCGATCTCTGGTATAAAAATCTGGATAAATACCTGCTTACCTGCGGAGCGGGAACCACGCATTATTACTGGCATATCTTTTCCTTCATGAATTGGGGCGAGCCCTGGT